>CAJKZL010000035.1 GCA_905204385.1 uncultured Odoribacter sp.
AATCGACTTCAAATGCAATTTTTTAGTCGTGAGCAAAGGAAAGCCCTCCTGCAAATCAAACCGCATCTGGTGTCCGAATATGCTGAGGGTCCCTGTTCCCGTACGGTCTGTCTTTTCTGCACCCTCTCTCACTATTCTATCTAATAACTCTAAGTATTGCCGCATAATCGCCTTTCATTTATAAATTTTACTTGTCGGACAAAATTAGGTAAATTTTGAAACAAGTCAGTATTCCTCCATTCTTATTCCTTCTTTTTTCCGGATCAGCATCAAACCATGCCTCACCGGAAGTAAAACATTTTCCACCCGGGAGTCATTTTGCACTAATTCATTAAACTCCCGAATACCTTGTGTCTGAGCATCCTGACTTTGGAGATCCATGACTTTTCCATCCCACAAAACATCGTCTGCCACGATAATCCCTCCCGGCCGTAAACGGTCGAACACTAAACGGTAATAATCGGCATACTGCCGCTTATCGGCATCGATAAACACCAGGTCGAAAGTTTCATCCAATTGCCGGATCACCTCGCAGGCATCGCCGATATGAAAAACAATGCGATCTTCCAGTCCGCTGCGGGAAATATATTCCCGGGTAAAATCCTCGATCTCATCATTATGATCGATCGTATGAAAGCATCCGTTTTCGCCCAGCCCCATCGCCATGGCAATAGCAGCATAGCCTGTAAAAGTTCCGATTTCCAAAACACGCTCAGCCCCGGTCATCCGGCACAACATTTTCAGGAACTGCCCCTGCAGATTTCCCGACAACATTCTGGGACGCAAAATTTTCTGATGAGTAGCACGGGCTAATTGCGCAAGTATTTCCGGTTCTTGTTCGGTATGCGCCTCTATATAATCTTCCAGTTCGGATTGAAGTTCCATTCCTTATACATCGTATTAGGCGTGCAGAATCAAACGAGTTCTGCTCCGCTATTATTTATAAATCAGTATGGTTTGCTTCTCAGGCGCCAGAATATCCCGGGCAACTCGCTGCAATAAGTCAGGACCGATTGCTTCCACTTCGTCGCAAATGGTATCCAGGCCATCTACTTTCCCATAAATTAAAAAGCTCTTGCCGATGGACAACATCATATTCTCGTAATTTTCGGAGGCCAACGTCATTTGTCCCGTCATCTGGGCTTTTGCCTTTTTCAACTGCATTTGTCCCAGAGGGACCTCGCATAATTCAGCCATTTCCTTCCGGCACAAGCGGATACACTTCTCCAGATCCGTGGCGTCACACCCAAAATATACGGAAAAAACGCCCGTATCGGAATAGGGCGTATAGGACGCCTCGACATTATAAGCTAATCCGTATTTCTCCCGAATATTCAGGTTCAATCGGGAATTCATACCCGTTCCACCCAGGATATTCACCAGCAACGATAAAGGCAGCCGGTTGTCCTGAGTATAATCGTAGGCAATATTGCCTATCACACAATGGTTTTGATAAGTACCCATCTCTACCACGCGGGTTTGAGGCACATACCTCACCGGACGAAGACGAACCAGCGGTTGGCGGACAGCCGCAATACCACCGAAAAACTTTCTGACTGACCGGACCAACTTTTCAAAGGAAATGTCTCCGATAGAACTGATCACCATACGGTCGGGCCGGTAATTACGCCTGACAAAATCCAGGATAGCCTCCCTCCGCAATTTTTTAACGGCTTCCTCGCTTCCCAATATATTCCGGCCAATCGGATATCCCTGATAAATCAATTCTTCAAAATCGTCAAAAATCAACTCGCCGGGGCTATCCTTATAGGAATTGATTTCATCGATCACCACCTCCTTTTCCTTCTCGATTTCCTTTTCGGGGAAAACGGAATGGAAAACAATATCGGCAAACAACTCCAGCGTACGGTCATAATCCCTGGGCAAAAAAGAAGCATAAATACACGTATCTTCCTTCGTGGTATAAGCATTCAGCTCCCCGCCGACATCTTCCATCCGGCTCAGGATGTGATATGCCTTTCTTTTCTCCGTGCCCTTAAAAATGACATGCTCGATAAAATGGGCTATTCCTTCCTCTTCTTTCCGCTCATCCCGGCTCCCTACTCCGATGATCAAACCACACCAGGCCGCTTTCCCGGAAATCCGCTGGTGGATGACCTTCAATCCGTTTTCTAATATATAGGTCTCGTACATACTCCCTCACTCCCGCTTACTTTCATAAAAAAAGCCCTGCTTCTCGCAAGGCTATCGATAGGTATCCCCACCTTTGTTATTTCTGAAATAATTTTTCAAAATCAGCCATGGAAATCTCCTGCTCTTCCAACTTCACATTTTCCCGGATCACTCCGAAAATCTTATTGTCTAAAGCTCTCTCATACAAATGCTGGCGTTGCTTCTGATCTTCCAACAATTTTGCAGCAAAGCCATCCAACTGTTCATCGGTAAGTCCGTATAATCCATACTGTTGTAACTGAGCCGCTGCAATCTGACGCCCTTCTTTCTGCATATCTGCGGCTTCCACTTTTACATCGAAATCCTTCACAATCGCCGATTTCACCAATTGCCATTTAAACTCGTCCCGGTAGCCTTCAAAATCTTTCTCTACCTCTTCGGGAGTCATATTTTCATTTACCGCCACAATCCATCTTTTCAGGAAAGCTTCCGGCAACACGACATCTTCGTTTTTCTTGATCAACTTTTCTTTGGCATCAATGGTAAACCGGTACTCGGAATGTCCTTTCAACTGGTTTTCAATATCGGCCTTTACCCGTTCGCGGAAATCGGCAACATCTTTAACAGCACCTTCTCCATACAACTTGGTAAACAATTCCTCATTCACCTCTGCATCGATATACCGTTTGATCTCATTGATGATAAAACAATAATTTTCGCCTGCATTTTCACACTCTTCTTTTTTCACGCCCAGCATAGCAGCGAAATCGGTCTTGTTCGGATAAGCCTTAGCAGCATTGAATTTCACTTCCTCGCCCGCTTTCTTCCCTTTAAAAGCATTGATCGCTTCCTCGTCTTTCATATGGAAAACAGACATGGAAGCATCTTCATTCCGGATTCCTCCTTCCTTTACATTTCCATCCTCATCCAGTTCGATCAATTCTCCTTTCAGGTATTCGCTTCCCTCTATTTCGTCCACCGGAATCATGCTTCCATTATTCTTGCAAATACTTTCGATTTGCTTATCGATCATTTCGTCATCTACCTTGATCACATAATAAGGAACTTTTTCCCGTTTACTCATTTTGGCATTTACTTCCGGAGAAAGGGCAATATCATAGAAAAACTCAAAATTCTCATCGTCCAGATTCAGTTCTTTCTGTTCCGTTTCGTTCGGCAGCGGCTCTCCCAGAATCTGTAAATCATTCTCCTTGATGTAGTTGTTTAACGATTCTCCCAATACTTTATTGATTTCATCCAGCAATAAAGATTTCCCATACATCTTCTTGACTATTCCCATCGGGGTTTTTCCGGGACGGAAACCATTCACAACAACTTTCTTCTGATAATCTTTCAGAGCTTTTTCTACGCGTCCGGCGTAATCTTCTTTCCCTAATTCAATCTTAATGGTTGCATTCAGATTGTCGATCTGGTTTTTTGTTATATTCATGCCAATTCTTGTTTCAGCGGTTGCAACCCCTTTAGATTGCAACGGTTTTACTATAATTTGCTATTATTTTCCCTTTATCAGAAAAAAGCCACCTCAAAGAAGGCGGCTTTCCCTACTCAGTACGGGCGAAGGGACTCGAACCCCCAAGTCTCGCGACACCAGATCCTAAGTCTGGCGTGTCTACCAATTCCACCACGCCCGCGTGCCAGTTTTTGACGCTGCAAAAGTAATATTAAATTCCAAATACTCAAATCCTAAAGCAAAAATATTTTATTTTATACAAGGAAAAGGAAGAATAATAAAAATTTCATTCCAGATTCGGTGAGTTTCACTACATTTGCTAACGTCAAACCTAATCCGACTCGATAACTTTACCATTTAACTAAGGTATGATTGAAATAAAAAATATAAAGAAAAGCTACGGATCTCTGGAGGTATTGAAAGGAATCGACCTGGTGATCCCGGAAGAAAAAATCGTCACCATCGTAGGAGCGAGCGGCGCAGGAAAAAGCACACTGCTACACATACTCGGTACCCTGGATTCCCCCGATAGCGGCGAAATCCGGTATGATGGGAAAGATATCGCCGCTTACCCACAAAGCAAATTGGCGGAATTCCGCAATCATAATATCGGCTTCGTTTTTCAATTCCATCACTTACTACCGGAATTTACAGCCCTGGAAAATGTATGTATGCCGGCATGGATTAAAGGAATCGGTAAGAAAAATGCCGAACAAAAAGCGCTTGAGCTATTAGAACGGCTGGGTTTAAAAGACAGAATCGCCCACAAACCCGCCGAACTCTCCGGTGGAGAACAACAAAGAGTGTCGGTAGCACGCGCCCTCATCAATTCCCCTAAAGTGATTCTGGCCGACGAACCTTCCGGAAATCTGGACCTCCACCATAAGAACGAACTCCACCAGCTTTTCTTCTCCCTACGCGACGAATTGAGACAAACCTTTATCATTGTCACCCATGACGCCGAATTAGCAGAAATGTCCGATTTGAAAATCTTGCTCAGGGACGGGAAAATTGTAAGCTAAAATGAAAAGGGAAACAAAACGCTTGTAACAATAAGACAAGGATTACCGGAGCAAAATATATGCTCCAAAACAGCTTATCTTGTAACAAAACAGCAGCTTTCCCAGTATATATCCAATAATCTAACCGCTTGCGGCTTCTGCCTATAGCTTCACACTTTCGACAACAGGCCTCTCGTCCTGCTGTTTCGAGGTTAATACCTATAGTTTTCAGCCTGCAACTTTTAGCTTAGGGTAGCTTTTGACTTTTTTTACCTTTAACTTTTTGCTTTAATCTTATTTGATTTATCTTTGCACGATTAATAAATTTAACAACAATAGAATGAAGTATTCAAACGAAATTGACAAAATCAGCTACAGTCTCGGACTCAGCATTGCAAGCAACCTGATTTCCTCAGGCGTAAAGACCATTAATGCCGAAGCTTTTAACGATGCTATGAGTACTGTGTTTGCAGGAAAAATGCCAGAAATCATGCCGGACGAAGCGAATAATATATTACAGGATTATTTTGATAAAATACAGAAAGAACAAGGAAATGCAGCCAAAGAAGCCGGCGAAAAATTCCTGGCGGAAAATAAAACTAAAGAAGGAGTGGTTGTGTTGCCCAGCGGCTTGCAATATAAGATTCTGAAAGCCGGCGACGGTCCTAAACCCAAGGCTTCGGATACCGTGAAATGCCACTATGAAGGACGGTTGATCAATGGTCAGGTATTCGACTCTTCCATCCGTCGAGGCGAACCGGCAGAATTTCCTGTGGGCGGTGTCATTGCAGGATGGGTTGAAGCTTTACAACTGATGCCCGTCGGATCGAAATGGCAACTTTACATTCCGTCCGAATTAGCCTACGGCGCCCATGGTGCGGGACAATCCATCGGCCCGAACGAAACGCTGATTTTTGATGTAGAACTTTTAGCCATTGTATAGATTTTAACAAACATAACAAATTCAATTCAAAAACAATGAAAGCAAAAAATTTACTACTTATCTTAGCTGTTGGCGCAATGGCCGTAAGCTGTAACAAGGGTTCCCTGAATCACACGTCGGCACCGTTAAAAACTGCTTCCGACACCGCAAGCTTTTATATCGGCTATATGTATGGAACAGGCATGCAGCGCATGGGATTAAAAGATATGAACATGGAAGCACTTGTTGCCGGCATGAACTCTGCGTTACAGAAAAAAGAGATGAAAACGCAACCCCAGGAAATGGATATGTTTCTGAACAACTATTTACAACAACTGTCTATCAAGCAAGCTGCCGCCAATGCTGAGAAAGGCAAAAAATTCCTGCAGGAAAATGCAAAAAAATCCGGCGTGGATACTTTAGCCAATGGCATTCAATATAAGGTGATCAAACAAGGCGACGGTCCTAAACCCAACGCTACCGACGTTGTGAAAGTGCATTATCAGGGAACCCTGATCGACGGGACTGAATTCGACTCCTCGATCAAAAGAGGCGAACCGGTAACTTTCCCCCTGAATCATGTCATCCCGGGCTGGACTACCGCTTTACAAGCAATGCCTGTAGGTTCCAAATGGCAGGTATTTATTCCTTCCGACCAGGCTTACGGTCCCAGAGGAAACAGCGCTATCGGACCTAATGAAACTTTGATATTCGAAATCGAATTATTAGGAATCGAAAATCAAAATTCTAACGAAGAGAAAAAATAATTACAGAAGTAATTCTCAAAAGAAAGTTAATTTTCCGAAAAGTCAAATAATTGGCTTTTCGGATATTTTATTAATTATATCTTTGCTAAATCATTAATTCCAATATATTTAGAATGAACTACGAAATAAGCGGCAAACTCATATTTAAAGAAGAGACGCAACACATCAGCGACAAATTCCAGAAAAGAGAATTTGTCATCGAGGTGGAGAACGAGAAAAATCCCCAATGGAATGATTTCGTAAAAGTGCAACTGATCCAGGATCGCTGCGACTTGCTCGAAACGATTGCCTTAAATGAAAATATTAAAGTTTATTTTAATATCCGGGGAAGAAAATGGGAAAACAAAGGTCAGGTATCTTATTTTACGAATCTCGAAGGCTGGAGGATTGAAAAATTAACTCCTCAAAATCCGGAGAATATCCCCGTTCCGGAATACCGGGTTGAAGACATTCCACCTATGCCGGAAGCCGACGATCTGCCTTTTTGAGGCAGGTCTTCCTACTGCGTCCAGTATCTCCCAACCTAAGAGCTTTTGACTTTTAGGTTGTTTTTTTACAAAAGCTTTTGTCCGTTAATGACCAGTTCGAATTTGATATTCAAAAATTCGGCAGCTTTCCGGCTCAGCATCATGCGTCCCAGAAAAATTTCAAAATAATCCATGACCGCCGAAATGGTCGTATCGATCTTCAATTCCAGCACAATAGCCGTCCGATCGGCATTGAAATAAATTTTCGACTCTTCGGCAGCATAATTCACCCGGTCGTGAATATCGAAATTAGCAAAATCCCGGTTTCTGCCCCTGCTGCGGCGAACATCGGTTTTATCCGCCAGAATCAAGGCTGCGGCAATCGGACTTACTGCTGCAGCCGTGCTCTCGTCATGATTCCCGATGGCGCTGATCACTTGGGCGATTTCGTCAGCCTCCATCCCCATATTGTCCAATAAACGGAAAGCCAGAATCGCTCCACTCTGGGCATGATCGATCCGGTTCACTACATTTCCGATATCGTGCATAAAGCCCGCAATCTTCGCCAATTCACACAACCGGTCGGGATATCCCAGGGTTTTCAGTATTTTTTCAGCAGTCTCTGCCGCTTTCATCACATGAGCAAAGGAATGTTCGGTATATCCCATCGCAGCCAAAGCCTTGTCCGCCTGAGTGATATAACATTTTATGCTCTCATTGTTCTTCACTTCTTCAAAGGTAATAGCCATAATCATAAATCTCTTACAATCCCGAATCTTCTGTCATCCCCAGTTCCCGAAACATACGCTTATAGTCTTCAGCCTTGGCGGCCAACGGTTTGGGATAAGCCCGCGAAGACGAAGGCATACGGTAGAGCCTCAACGGCCGTCCGTCAAAGATAAATTCGGAATATCCGCCTACCTTAGGTAGTTCGGCCTCTATCAAAGTCAATAAAGTATCTGTCGCCTTCTGTCCCGTAGTAACGATGGCCCGGCATTCCGGCAATTGCCTCAGCACCTCCTTTAAATCGATCGTCCTGACAATTTCAAGAAATTTATCTGAAGCATTATCCTTCTGACGGATCACTTCCTTGCCCGAATCTGTCAAGGCGACTCCTTTTTTTTCCAGGAATTGCCGGATTCTCGCTTCACAAAAAGATTTCTGATCGGCAGTGAGAAAATAATCTTTATCCTCAAAAAAAACCAACCCAAAGATACGCCACATATCATTCTGAAAATTAGGATAGTAAAACTCCATTTTCCAACGCTCGCGCTTGGGAGGAAAACTTCCCATCATCAACAAACGGGCCCCTTGAGGAAAAAAGGGCGGTAAGGGATGAATCTCCGTTTTTATTTCATTTTTTTCCATAACTGCAAAATTACGCTTTATTTTATTAGTTTTGCCAGGCGTTAAATCATTTTTAATCAGTTAATTCAATTTTTATGACAACAACAGCAAAACCAAAACAAAAAATCAGGTTTAGTAAAGCATTCTGGGTTGCCAACACCGTCGAATTATTTGAGCGTGCTGCTTACTACGGCGTATTTATCGTGATTACTTTGTACCTCAGTCGCATTTTAGGCTTCAACGACATGCAAGCGGCCACCATTGCCGGGACCTTCTCTGCATTCCTGTATTTGCTGCCTACTTTTGCGGGAGCACTGGCTGATAAAATCGGTTTCCGCAATTCCATGCTTCTGGCATTTACCTTATTGACCCTCGGTTATAGCGGACTGGCCCTGTTTCCTACCTGGCTGGAAAGCACCGGAATGGTGGAATACGGCCAAACTACGACGTTCAAGGGCCTGCAAGACAGCGGCATAAAATACGGCATTATCCCTATTATGGTGCTTATCGTGATCGGAGGCGCCTTCATCAAAAGCGTCATTTCAGGAACCGTAGCGCGCGAAACCTCCGAAGACACCCGCGCCAAAGGTTTTGCCATATTTTACGGCATGGTCAATATCGGAGCTTTTTCGGGCAAGACGATAGTGAAACCCTTACGGGAAGCTTTAGGAAACGAAGGCTTCATTACCCTGAACTACTTCTCGGCCACCATGACCTTCCTGGCCCTGATCGCCATTTGGTTCTTTTATAAAAGCGCCAACCATAGCGGCGAAGGAAAAACTTTCCGCCAAATCTGGCAAGCTCTGCTCAAAGTGTGTTCTAACGGGCGATTGATTACGCTCATTCTGATCATTACAGGCTTCTGGATGGTTCAGCATCAACTTTACGCCACCATGCCGAAATACGTCCTGCGACTGGCCGGCGAAGGTGCTTCTCCCTCCTGGTATGCAAACGTGAACCCTTTGGTGGTAGTGCTTTCCGTCAACCTGGTCACTCAACTCATGCGGCATAAAACAGCGTTGACATCGATGACTGTAGGGATGTTCATTATGCCCGTTTCTGCCCTTTGTATGGCTTCCGGCAATCTCCTCGATCCGGATACGACCATTCTGACCATGCATCCTGTGGCTTTCATGATGGTTATCGGAATTGTTTTCCAGGGACTGGCCGAAACCTTTATCTCTCCCCGCTTTCTGGAATACTTCTCCCTGCAAGCACCTAAAGGAGAGGAAGGCTTATATCTGGGATTCAGTCATCTGCATTCTTTTCTCTCTTCGATTTTGGGTTTCGGCCTTTCCGGCTACCTTTTAAGCAAATATTGCCCGGATGAAAGTCTGTTCGCTTCACGCAGCGAATGGTTGGCGGCCAGTAGCCATGCCCATTACATCTGGTATTACTTCGCCGGCATAGCTATTCTTTCCGCCCTCGCCCTGATGATATACGGACAGGTCGTGAAGTTCCTGGATGCCCGGAAAGTCCGGAGTTGATTCCCGGAATGTGCCATCATCCGATCTTCCGGGACCGGTAAATCATGAAAAAGTTATCCTCAAGTGCATTCCCGTAAGCAGAATGCCAGGGATAACTTTTTTTGTCAGAACACTTCTTTCATATGCTTATAATTAGAACGTATGGTATCGATGATCTCCTGACTGCGGCCGGTCAACAGCATTTTATACATGGCCCGTGCAAATCCCGTCATCTGATCCAGCGCAATCTCCGGGGGCATTGCCAAAGCATTGGGATCGGTCATCACATTGACCACCGCCGCTTCAGGACTGTTCAAAGCCTCGACGAGAGTCGGCAGAACCTGATCAGGTTCACTCACATTGTAACCTTTTAAGCCCATAGCCCTTGCCACCAACCCGAAATCCGGATCGAGCATGTCGGTCTCATTGTCCGGCAGCCCGGCAACTTCCATTTCCAGTTTGACCATACCCAAAGCCCGGTTATTAAAGATAACCACTTTCACCGGCAAGTTATATTGCTTTATGGTGGCCAGATCGCCTAAAAGCATGGAAATACCTCCGTCTCCACATAAAGCGATCACCTGACGACCGGGATATGCCAAAGCAGCGCCTATAGCCTGAGGCATCGCATTCGCCATCGTTCCGTGATTAAACGATCCCAGCATCTTCCTCTTACCCGTCGCTTCCAGATAACGGGCTCCCCATACACACGTCATCCCGGTATCCACGGTAAAAACCGCATCGGCATTCGCCACCTCGTTGACCATAGCCATCACATATTCGGGATGGATCTTATTGTCTGTCCCTTTATCCTCCACATAAGCCCTGAGGTGTTCCTTTACTTTCGAATACCCCAACAACTGGTCGTTCAAAAAACTTTTATCGCTTTTAGCCTGAATCTTCGGCAGAAGTGCGTTTAAAGTGGTTTTGATATCCCCGCAAAGGCCCATGCTGAGCTTTGCCCTTCTTCCCAAGCGCTCCGGGTCGATATCGATTTGTACTATTTTGTTGTGAACAGGCAAAAACGGAGTATAAGGGAAATCGGTTCCCAGCATAAGCAATACATCGGCAGCATGCATGCTTTCATAGCCGGAAGGCATCCCCAACAGACCGGTCATTCCCACCTCATTGGGATTATCGTACTGAATTTCCATTTTACTCTTGAAAGAATAGGCAACCGGGGCATGCAGCCGTTGTGACAATTCAACGATCTCTTCATGTGCATCTTTCGCTCCGATACCGCAAAACAAAGTCACAGTGGAAGTATCGTTTAATAAGTCTGCCAATTTCTGCAATTCCGCTTCCGGAGGACACACATCGGCCCGTGCCTGAAAAACAGAGGAAGAAGACAAAATCTCTCCCGTATCCTTCATGGCTAAATCGCCGGGGAGTCCGATCACCGCTACCCCCCTGCGTGTGACAGCAGTTTGCATGGCGCATTGCAGCATGCGGGGAAGTTGCTCCGGCGTCGTTGCCATTTGATTATAATAGCTGCAATCGTCAAAAAGACGGATGGTATTGGTCTCCTGGAAATAGGCCGTGCCGAATTCTTCAGTGGGAAGGGCAGAAGCGATGGCAATCACCGGCGCACCTGAACGATGCGCATCATAAAGCCCGTTTATCAAATGAACATGCCCCGGCCCACTACTACCGGCGCAGCATGCCAGTCCACCGTGAAGCTGCGCCTCCGCTCCGGCAGCAAAAGCCCCGGTCTCTTCATTCCGAACATGAATCCACTGTATGCGGTCGTCCTTACGAACGGCATCATTCACTTTATTCAGACTGTCGCCCGTGACAGCATAAATTCTTTTTACACCGGCTTCCACCAGCATGTCGATCAACTTTTCTGCTATATTTCCCATAAATCTATTTTTTGGATAACAACGTATTTTTCAGTAATTTTGTTTATGAGAAAGTTTAGAAAGAATGATATTGCAAAAAGAATTTTCATTAAAAAGACGCTCCCGGGGATTTCATCTGATTACCGGAGAAATTTTGGCAAATTTACCATCCTTACCTCAAGCGGGATTGCTGAATTTATTTATAAAACATACTTCCTGTGCCCTGGCCGTCAATGAAAACGCCGATCCGGACGTGAGAAGCGACATGGAAAAAATCTTCCGGTATTTAGTGCCCGAGAACGCACCTTATTATCGACATACCCTGGAAGGAACGGACGATATGCCGGCTCATGCGAAAAGCCTCCTGACCGGAGTAAGCCTTACTATTCCGGTAACCGACGGACGGCTGAACCTCGGAACCTGGCAGGGTATCTATCTTTGTGAATTTAGGAATTCCGCAGGAACGCGCAACATTGTAGCCACTATTTACAGTTAGCCTCTGAAGCTGAACGACAAGAATCGCCTTATTTTTTTAATAAACCAAAGGCCTCCAGGGCAAGCACTATCCCCTCCACATCCACGGAAGCAGAGACATAATCAGCCGCTGCCTGCACTTCTTCCCTGGCATTTCCCATTGCCACACCGATACCGGCATATTTCAACATAGGGATATCATTCCCGCCATCTCCAAAAGCCATACACTCCTCCCTATTTATTCCAAAATAGTTTAAAATTTTCTCCATCCCCACTTTCTTGCTACCTCCTGCCGGAACAATATCCGTAAAAAGAGGATTCCAGCGGGTGGCTTCACATCCCGGCAATCGATCCATGATCTCTTGTTCCTGACCGGCATCGAAGAAGGCGATTAACTGATAAACTTCTTCTTCCAAAGCTTCCCGGACATCCTTTACCGGAGGTTCGGGAAAATTCAACAAACGGAAAACTTCTTTGGCCTTATCGTTCACATAATTGATAAACATATCGTATTCCCGGACAAATATACAAGTGAAACGTCCTTCACCGCGGTCCAACAACAGCAATCGACCGATCGTTTCCCGGGGGATTGTCTTGCGGTATATCACCCGGTCTTTCCCGACATAACAACAACTTCCATTCAAAGTGATGTATCCATCGAAGTCCAGCCCCTCCAGGTTATTGATCACCCGCCAGTGACGGCCGGTGGCTATGAACACTTTTATCTCCTGTCGTCGTAACGCCTCGATTGCATTCCGCACAGCAAGAGGAATCCGGTGAGTTTTAAAACTCACCAGCGTTCCGTCTATATCGAAAAAAACAGCTTTAATCATTATTCAGCAAAGTGAAATACCGGCTTACTTGATATCGCTGATCTTGCATACTTCCAGGAAAGAAGCTCCCCTGACATGCCCGAAGCTTCCGCCGATGACCAGAATCTGATCCTCCGGGGAATCGCCCTATTCCAAAAGCATTTGGGGTCTGCCCCTCA
>CAJKZL010000036.1 GCA_905204385.1 uncultured Odoribacter sp.
CATATTCGATAGAAATAAATTCTTGCGTTGTATCGCTTCTTCCGCTTTTCGTTGCATTTTTTCCTGCTTCAGCTTAGATTGCCTCAAAACGAATATCCGCTTCCAGCCTAACAGCAAAAAAATCAATAAAAGCAATACACAGGCAACGATACTAAAGGTGAAATACCTGATCGAAAGATGACGGTTCTTTTCGTTCTGGTAGGTCAATTGTTCGGCTCGGAAGCGGGCTGTTAACCGATTGATCTCCTTGGGATAATTCTTTTTAAAAATGGCATTGGAGTATATATAAATATCATTATACAACTGAAAAGCCTCTTCTTTACGTCCTAATTTCTCCAACACCTCCGCTTTCCTTTTCAACGCATCACTATACAAAAGCGCATTGTTTCGGGTTCCTTGAGATTTCAGAAAAACATCATAAGTTTGCAGGGCCATTCCCAACTCCTGCTGTTTTTCAAATAAAACTGCATTAGCAAGCGTATAATATGACCATATTCCCACCATGGGTTGTTCCGGCAATTTATCTATCGCTTGCCGATAATGCCCGGCGCCCTCCAAGTCTCCTACTGCTATCCGGTAATAAATATTGAAAACATTCCGGGCTATTTGTGCCTGAACCGAAAGCTCGGCAACGGGAAAATGATTCAAAAGGGACAGATATCGGTCCGCTTTTTCAAAATTTCTGACACCTAAATAATATTCCGTCAATTCAAGAAGCAATATTCTCATCAACGGGCCTTCCTTTTCTTCGGGAAGCCGGCTAAAAAGATCATAAGCTTTTTCCAAAGCTTCTCCCGCTTCCTCCTTTTTTCCAGTAAAGATATATACTTCTCCCAGCGTATTCAATGATAGCGCAAGGGCCCTCGGATCGTCCGACACTTTCGCCCGGGAATACAAACGCTCGCCCAAAGCTGCCGCCAGGCGCATTTCACCTTTCAGAATATTTATTTTAGCAACAATTCTTCCCAGTTCGAAAAAGGCAGGATGATATTTCGCTTCGTCCAATGCTGTCAGCAGACTATCGGCATCCCAGCTTATCGCTCCGTATTCCGACAAGTTTACGAATCCCAGATTATCCCTAAAAGTATGAATCAATCTTTCCTGAAAAGATGAAGGATGCTCCTCCCTCGCCCGGTCCGTTTCTGCATAAGCGTATTTCACCACCAACAAACAGCAAAAACTACAAAGCCAATATTGCAGTAAATTTCTCATCGACCTCTTTTAATATGCAGATTCAAGCAACAAAGTTATTCATTTTTTTTCACCTACAGTATAATTATTTAATTCTTCTTTACTCTTCCGGCATTATTATTAAATAATAAGACAAACTTACATTCAATCGATCAACCGGTTATTTTTTATAGATTCCCAAAATAAAAAAATTCATTATTAAGATATAAACAGGGTACCATCCCAATAGGCATAAAAAAAAGCAAGGTTTCCCGATAAATTTACGGACCACCTTGCTTGACGAAGATCTTTGAAACCATTAATATTTTTTGCGCGAACGTCCTCCGCTTTCGATTCCTCTTTTCTTTTCCCCGTAACGTCCCCGGCTGCTGCCGTCGCTTCGCCGGCTGGAAGAACGGAATTTATTGTTAGCAGTGGAAGAACGGCGTTTCCCTCCGAAATCGCGTTCCCGCTCGCCCCCGTTACGGGCATAACGATCCTTCACTTCCGACAAGGTAAAAGGAAGCCCATTGAAATTCACATTTCTGAAAAAGGACGAAAATCCGTTTACGCCCCTCACATCTACTTCGAATTTGGTATTATTTTCAAAAATACGGATGCTTCCTATTTCCAATCCTTTCCTCGGAGAATTTTCATTGATGATGGTCATCAGATCACGGGGAGTGAAACCATCTTCTTTTCCGACATTCACACTGAAAGTAGTAAACTCATTCCGGTTCTCCTCACTGCGCCGTTCACCGCGGCGGCTTTCCCTTCCTTCACGCCTATCCTCCTCCGGCATATTTAAGTCTTCTACGGAGGCATATTTTTTCAACAATTTACCGAATTCATAAGAGAGGATCTTTTGAATCAATTCCTCTTTCGTCAATTCCCCGAATTTTTCAAATAACTCCTGCCGATATTTATCCAACGTTTCTTTCGGCTCGGCTCCCAGGATTTTATCGGCATAAAACAGCAATTGAGCCCGGCAAACCTCTTCTCCTCCGGGGACTTCCCGGTAAGTAAATTTCTTTTTCAGGATATTTTCGATCCGGCGTAGCTTACCTTTTTCCTTGACATTGATGATGGCCACGGAAACCCCTTCCTTTCCGGCCCGGCCTGTACGTCCGCTCCGGTGGGTATAGCTTTCGACGTCTTCCGGCAGGTTATAATTAATCACGTGGGTCAGATTGTCTACATCCAGCCCCCTTGCCGCTACGTCCGTAGCGACGAGAACTTTAAGCCGTTTAGCCCGGAAACGCTCCATGACCTCGTCCCGTTGAGCCTGGCTCAAATCCCCATGCAAGGCATCGCATTCGATGCCGTCTTTTTGCAATTTACGGACAATCTCCCGGGCATCCATACGGGTCCGCACAAAAATAATGGCATACATATCCGGCGCACAGTCGATCACCCGGTGCAAAGTCTCGTAACAATCTTTTGCACGCACCTGATAATACTCGTGCGATACAGTATCTGCCCCCTGGTTCTTCTTTCCCGTGGAGATCTCCTGGGCATTGTGCAGATAATTCCGGGCTATACGCTCCACTTCTTTCGGCATAGTGGCCGAAAACAGATAAGTATTGCGGGTTTCGGGCGTTTCGTCCAGTATAAAATTCATATCCTCCTTAAATCCCATGTTCAGCATCTCGTCGGCCTCGTCCAAAACGACGGCCCTCACCTGATCGATGTTAACAGCCTGCCGCTTGATCAGGTCACACAAACGCCCCGGCGTCGCTACTAAAACATGAACGCCTCTTTCCAATTCTCTGATTTGTTTCCGGATGTCAGCCCCCCCATATACACAGGTCACCCTTATATCATTCCGGTATTTACCATAATTCTGCAAGTCTTTGCCGATCTGCACACATAATTCCCGGGTGGGACTCAAGATCAACACCTGAATTTTATTCAGGGAAGTATCGAGCTTTTGTAACAATGGCAACCCGAAAGCGGCTGTTTTTCCTGTTCCGGTCTGGGCCAGGGCAACCAGATCGTTCTCTTCTCCCAAAATAACCGGGATAACTTTTTCCTGTACCGGACTGGGCGTCTCGAATCCCAAATCTTCAATACCTTTAAGGATCTCTCCTTCTAAACCTAATTCTTTAAATTTTTCCATTCGTTTTTTATTGCAGCACCCGCTGCTTTACAAGCAACCTGAGGTTGCGTTACTAAACGGCAGTTTTCTGCCTTTCTTACATTGAAAGCAGGCGGCATCTTCCTCCGGCTTTCTGATTTATTCCATTTTTTCCGTAAACGGCTGCTCTGCCGTCCCCCTCCGGCTGGGATTCCTTAATTCACCCTTAAGTCCCTTCGCTCGAATGCTGGGATATTTTCCAGTTCACGGATTTTCTTAGCCTCCATGCCCGGCTTAACCGCCACTTCATCCTCCGTCAGCCTGACGGGGGCCACCGGTTCTTTTTTTACTTCCTTATCCAGAATATCGATGTCTCCGGTCGGAAATCCTGTCGCAATGATCGTTACCGAAACGGCATCCCCTAAATTAAGATCGGTCCCTACTCCCCATATCACGGCAGCATTATTTCCCACCTTGCGGATAATATGGGAAGTGATCTGCGACATCTCGTCCATCGTGATCTCATCGGTACCCGAAGTGATATTGAGCAGAATATCTTTGGCACCCAGAATGTCGTTATTATTGAGCAAAGGACTCTCCAGGGCTTCTGTGATGGCCCTGATTGCCCGGTCTTCACCCGAAGCCTGTGCAGCTCCCATAATAGCCACCCCGCTATCGGTCATCACCGTCCGGACATCGGCGAAATCCACATTGATATATCCGGGTAAAGTGATGATTTCGGCAATTCCCTTGGCTGCGATATTCAAGACATCGTTGGCTTTTGCAAAAGCTGCCGAAATTGTCTGGGATCCGTATATCGATTTGATTTTTTCATTGTCGATTACGATCAGACAATCCACATGGTCCTTCAGTTTCCGCAAACCGTCGCGCGCCTGGTCCAAGCGTTTGGGACCTTCGAACCGGGCCGGAACCGATACGATTCCTACGGTCAGTATTCCCATGTCTTTCGCCAGTTTGGCAATCACGGGAGCCGCGCCGGTCCCTGTACCTCCTCCCATCGCCGCCGTGATAAAAACCATTTTGGTATTCTTTTTCAGAAGCACCTCGATGTCCTCCAGACTTTCCTGAGCCGATTTCTCGCCCATCAAGGGATTGTTCCCGGCACCGTGGCCTTCGGTCAACGCTTTTCCCAATTGAACTTTGTTGGGTATGGGACTATTTTTCAATGCCTGATAATCGGTATTGCAGATCACGAAATCGACATCACAGATTCCTTTATCGTACATATATTCCACGGCATTGCCTCCTCCTCCTCCGACACCGATGACCTTTATGATGGTAGGTGTTTTCTCATTCAGATTGAAATTTATGAATCCGTCGACCATGACTTTAAGTTTAGATTGTTGATTTACGATTTATGATAAAGTATTCCGAATCCTGCGTCGATATCATTCCTCATCGCCGAAGAGAGTTCCGATTTTCCGTTTCAGCAAACCATTGGTATCGGGCAAATCATTGATTCCACGTTGTCCGCCATCCGTTCTCCGGTTGTATTCCTTTCTTTGTTTTCTCTTGCGTTCCTCTTCCAGCCTGAAACGTTTCTGCCGGGCTTCTTCCTCCAGTTCGGCCGGATTCACCACTTTCATTTCCAAATCCTCCGGCAACTCTTCCACTTTGAAATAAGGTTTCCGGGACGGAATTTTTTCTTCAGGCTGACGGTCCGCAACGGCATTGCTCCGACTGCTATTTCCATTAAACCCGGTAGCAATCACCGCCACCCTCTATTTTTCACCCAGGGATTCATCTTTTCCGGTACCCCAGATCACATTGACATTTCTCCCGACTTTATCCCTCAGATTATCCGTAATGAGACTGATCTCGTCCATGGTCACTTCTTTTTCGCCGTAAAGCATATTCAAAAGGATATTCGAAGCTCCGCGTATATCGTTGCTGTTCAGCAAAGGAGAGATCAAAGCATTGGTCAAGGCTTCCATAGCACGGTATTCTCCCTCAGCCTCGGCAGCGCCCATAAGCGCTACGCCGCTATCTCTCATGACACTTTCGACATCGGCAAAATCCACGTTCACATATCCCTTTACGGTAATGATCTCGGCGATACTTTTGGCAGCAATGGTCAAAACATTGTCGGCCATAGCAAAAGCATCCGACAATTTCAGGTCTCCGTAAATTTCGCGCAACCGTTCATTTGCTATAATCACCAGAGCATCAACATATTGCTCCAGCTCGTCTATCCCATCCATGGCCTGCTCGATCTTCCGTTTCCCCTCGAAGCTAAAGGGAACAGTCACAATCCCAATGGTCAGAATCCCCAATTCACGGGCCTGCCGGGCAATTTCGGGTGCTGCACCAGTACCCGTACCTCCTCCCATCCCTGCCGTGATAAAGACCATACGCGTATTGCGTTCCAGGATCGTCTTAATAAAATCCATACTTTCGATGGCCGACAAACGCCCTCTTTCGGGCTGGCATCCTGCTCCCCTGCCTTCGGTCAATTCTTTCCCCAATTGAATGCGGTTTTTCACACGACTCAAACGCAACGCTTGAATGTCTGTATTACAAACGACAAATTCGACGCCATGAATCCCCTGGCTGAACATGTGATTCACGGCATTACTTCCTCCTCCGCCCACTCCGATCACTTTAATGATGGATTCTTCCTGCGGTTGGCTGGGCAATTGCAATGCAATTAAGTCGTCTTCTATCTCCATATAACAAGCTATAGGCTATATATTAAACATCGGTTTTCTCTCTTTCTGCAGCAAGGAATCTGTCAGATGCCGAAAAACTTTCCGAACTTTTTGGCTATCTTATCCCTGAGACCGTCGCGAGGCTCTTCTATTACGACGGGATCGCACAACAACAAGCCCAGAGCAACCAGATATTCAGGGGTCTTCAACACCTCTTCCCTCGAAATTTGTATCCGCTTGACCACGGCTTTGTTCACAACATGTCCGGACAAGCGATGCAACAGCAAATCGATATCCTCCAAACGGGATCCTCCTCCCGTTATGAAGATATCGCCCTGGGAACCATCATACTCCCATTTTTGTAACAACCAAACCACCCCTTCCAGCAATTCTTCAGCGCGGCTCTGTATCACCGTAGCCAAATCCCTGCTATCCAAAGATAGCTTCGTATCCGGAATCTGCACTTTTTTATTTTTACAGGCGGATCTTAAGGCCTGTCCATACTCATGTTTCAACTTCCGGGCCTGAGAAGCATTGATGCCGAAAGCCTGCATAATATCCCTGTCGATCGTCCTTGTTCCCAGAGGCAAACGGGCTTCATATTCAAGCATGCCTTCCCGGAACAAAGCCACATTGATGCCCATGGCTCCCAGGTCGACCAAAGCAAAATCATCGGTTCGGGCCGCATCCATGGCTTCATTATAGGCCCGTACGGAAGGATAAAAACAGATGTCGCCCACGCCGCTTCCATCAAATAAAGCCCTTATACCGGACAAATAATCTTCGTCGGCCATATAGACCTGATAGGTCACTTCCAGCCAACGCCCGCTTTTACCCAGCGGATCGGCCATCCACTCCCCCCGGTCCACAGAATAGGCCACGGGGATCATATCCACCAACTCTTCCCGGCCGGTCGTCGATCCTTCCTTGCACTTTTGTTCAGCCCGGTATAAATCGTTTTGTTCTACAATTCTTTTGGGTAAAGAGATGGAGACCCGGCGCTCGGACACCTGCAACACTTCATCGGACAATGCAATATTCATCACATTCACCTCCCTGTCTTTCACCAATTCGTTCATCAACGTCTGAATACAAAGACCTGCTTTGTCCTTATCCGTCACCACTCCCCGTTCTATTCCCTGGGAGGCGAGTATTTTGATCCCTGCTAAACGGCAGGCATCCCGTTCAACCGATCCCAATGCCATCACCATTTTTTCAGATCCTAAATCCAAAGAAGCAGTCAATCCCATAACTTTATCTTATTTACCCTGTATCGATGTACTGTCCGTCATGCCGTTTATACAGGCAACCTTCTCTGTACATTCGTACATTTTATTTATCGTTTTACACATACAATCTGATTCTCGAATTTCAGATTGATCTCCTTGTATACGTTCCATCCCTTTAAAGCGATACCTTCCCGGAGAAATAATCGCAAATTTTCCATTTTCCGATCCACATCCGTCAAACCGCCGACAATAATCCTGAATTGTCCCATCTTGGGAATCAGCATTACCTCCTCGCCTTTTGTAACAATGATTTGTTCGATCAATGCATCCCAAAAGTGGTCGTCCCTTATTTTCATTACAAAAGGATACAAACCGTTACATGCAAATTTTCTGGATATATTACCGGTAGCGACAATTACCCTGGAAGTATATTTTCCGGATAACGGCATAATTTTCCCATCTTCATCCACATAGTAACCTTCTCCTGACATAATCCTCAGAACAGGTTTCCGTTGTGTGATTTCTACATGAAAATAACCGTCTAAACTGTAGTAAACCTGGGCCGATTTTATCACCGGATGCTTTGCCAGAACACCTTCTACGCTATCCTTGTCGACAGTTGTAATTTTTCTGGCTACAATGTCCCCATAACCGCGTTCGATGACCTTCTGCACTTCCTCCTCATCGATAAACGCATTGTCTCCGGCATCGTCAACGACAACCTGTATTCCTTTACACTCCACTTCCCCCAACTTTGTCGATGCAAAGGTAAGCACAATTATCAGGTATACAAATAAACCGACGGATAATATGTAAGGCAATGCTTTTTTCATCGAACTCTTATTAAAATACTTCAGCCATTCACTTTTTCAGCGATATTCTTCACCAGCCTGTCGATGTCACCGGCTCCCATCGTCACCAAAATTCCCTGGTGGAAATCTTTACCGACAAAATCCATAAAAGCCTCTTTGCTCAAGATAGTCCCGGGCACCGTAAGCAACTTCAGGATGCTCTCAGAGGTAATCCCCGGAATGGGCAATTCACGCGCGGGATAAATATCCAGCAAAATAACCCGATCGGCCAGGTTCAGGCTCTTGGCAAAATCCTTGTAAAAATCACGGGTACGGCTGTACAAATGAGGCTGAAAGGCAACGATCAACGGTTGTTCCGGCCACATCTCCCGGATAGAGCGCAAGGTGGCTTCAATTTCGCGCGGATGATGGGCGTAATCATCGATGTACAGTCGGCCATTATGATCGGCATGAATATTAAACCGCCGCGCCACTCCCTTAAAAAGGGGCAAAGCTTTCCGGATTTCATCCTCCGTAGCTCCTGCCTCCAGCGCCAGGGTAATGGCCGCAGTAGCGTTTTCCACATTCAAACGTCCGGGAATACCCAGAACCAAACCCGGCATTTCATGTTTACGGCTATGATAATCGAAAACATAAAGTCCATTTTCTACCCGCAGATGATCTGCATAGCAATCGGCAGTCCCGTCGACACCGTAATAACCAGTCACTTTCGTTTTCTCCAAAGCCAATCCTTTTTTGAGATATATCTTTCCTCCTTGTTTTACTTTCAGCGCAAACTCTTCAAAGGCCTCGGTCAGGTTGGCTTTATTTTCATAAATATCCAAATGGTCTTCGTCCATCGAGGTGATAACCGCCAATTCCGGACTCAGGTGCAAAAAAGACCGGTCGAATTCATCTGCCTCGATCACCACATAAGCCGAATCGGGATTCAATAATAAATTGGTACCGAAATTTTCCGATATGCCTCCCAGAAAAGCATTACACCCCACCCCTGACCGGTTCAGTAAAAAAGCGGTCATGGTCGAAACCGTTGTTTTGCCGTGTGTACCGGCAACGCAAATGGCCTTCCCCTGACGGGAAATCAAACCCAGCACTTCCGAACGCTTGTGCAACTCATGTCCCGTTTCTTCAAAAAAAGCTTTTTGCCGGCTGTCGGCAGGGATAGCAGGCGTATAAACGACTAAAGTCGAGGACGGGTCCCGGAACTCCGGGGCGATTCCCGCCGCATCATCCCGGTAACCGACGGTAATCCCTTCTTCCTTTTCCTTCTTTTTCGTTATTTCCGAAGAAGTTCGGTCATAACCTCCTACCCGGTATCCCTTTGCCTTGAAATAGCGGGCCAGGGCACTCATTCCTATGCCCCCGATTCCGAGGAAATATACATTTTTTATTGCATCGGATATCCCCTCCGACATGGTTTCCTTATACATATTCATTCTTTTTACGATCGATCACATCCAATATTTCCCGGGCAATCCGTTCGTCCGAATTCCCGACAGCCAAAGCCGCAATATTTCCGCACAATTTCAGGCATTGTTCCGTGTCCTTCAAAAGCGCTTCCACTACGTCACCCAATTTCTCCTCAGCCTCGGCATCCTTCAGCATGACAGCCGCCCCCTTATTCACCAGCGCCATGGCATTCTTCGTCTGATGGTCCTCGGCAACATTGGGAGAAGGGATGAGCAAGGAAGCTTTCTTCAACAAACAGAGTTCAGAAATCGTCCCCGCTCCGGCCCGGGCCACCACAAGGTCCGCACAGGCATATGCCAGGTCCATTCGCTTCAGGAAAGCCGTCAGCCGGACATTTCCCGGCAATTTTCCATTCAATTCCTGCTTCAGCCCTTCATAATAATAACTTCCGCATTGCCACAGCACCTGTACCCCTTTCCAGGCAGCAATCCGGTCCAGGCTTTTCCGAATGGCCTTATTGATCGTACCTGCTCCCAAACTGCCTCCGGTGACCACTATGGTTTTACACGAAGGATCCAACCCATAAAATGCAATGCCTTCATTCCGCTTCTCCAGGGATTCCAGCAAATCCTTCCGCACCGGATTTCCGGTAAAGATAATTTTATCATGGTCGAAAAAACGCTCCATTCCTTCATAAGCGACACAGATACGGCAAGCCTTCCGCGCCAACAATTTATTCGTTACTCCGGCATAAGAATTTTGCTCCTGCAAAATCAACGGAATGCCGGCTTTCACCGCCACCCTGCCGATAGGTCCGCTGGCATACCCTCCGACCCCCACTACGGCATCGGGCTTAAATTCCCGGATGATGGCCTTAGCTTTCCTCAGGCTTTTCCAGAGATTTATCAAAACGCCGATATTTTCCAGGGTCAATCGTCTTTTCAATCCCCTCACCGGCAAACCCACTATACGATAACCGGCTTCCGGAACCTTTTCCATCTCCATTTTTCCTTCGGCTCCTACGAACAAAATTTCGATCTCCGGATCCAGCTTCTTCAAAGCATTCGCTATGGATAATGCCGGAAAAATATGTCCTCCGGTTCCTCCCCCGCTGACAATAATTCGTTTCATATGCTTCTCTTTTATTATTTCCGCCGCAATTCTCTCAACACTTTACGGCCTTCATTCTCCAGTTGAACCTCCATTTCCGTCAACCCTTTTTCATCGAGGATATCGATTTCTTCCTGCATATCGTCTGCTTCGGCCCTCCTTCTTCCCCGTCTGCGGCCACCTGCTTTCGACAGAACTTCCTTTTGGGGCAACTCGCCGTTATCCAATTCATCCACCACTTCTTCCTCCCACTCCTCAGGCTCTTTCGTTTTACGATTTCCGAAAACCCTTTCCTCCCTGGCTTTCATCCGGGCCTCTTCCTCCGCTAGTCCTTCGGGAGAAAAAGAATGGGCAATACTCAATATAATGCCGAAAGAAGCACTGGTAAATAAAAGCGAAGTTCCTCCCAGGCTGATCAAGGGCAAGGTCTGTCCCGTCACCGGCAAGGCCCCGACACATACCCCCATATTGACCATAGCCTGGAGAATGATAGTGAGCCCAAGGCCAGTGGCCAGCAAAGCCGGAAAAATATCCGGAAAGCCCCTGGCATTATAATGTTCCCCCTTCATGCTTTTTCTTCCGATCACCCCTACCCGAAACAATACAACCGCATACAGCAACATAATAAATATCCCCCCTCCCAAACCATATTCTTCGAAAATGATGGCAGATATTAAAACCGAATAAGGAAGAGGCAAGAAAATCCTTTGTGTACTGTTTCCGGGACCATTCCCCATCAATCCTCCCCGGGCAACGGCAATCCGGGCTTGAACGGACTGGTAGGAATAATTGTCCTCGTCCTCGCCTCCATTGACAAAATCATTGATACGGCCTACCATTGTTCCTACCCGTCCCCATTCCCTCACCTGAGGAACCATAAATCCGAGCGCCACGACCAAAATAACGCCTGCTACCGCCGTGCCGAACGTAATCGCCAACAATTTCCACCGCATCCGGGCCACCATGAATAAAATCAGGCACACCAGGCTGATCAAAGCCGACGTGGAAAAATTATCCAGAAAAATCACCAATATAGCGGGCCCGACAAAGAGCAGGAATCTTTGCAAAGCGATATCCTCACAACAGGTTTCCGTCTGAGCATCGGCCAATATTTTAGCGGTGTACATGACAATGGCAATCTTCGCCAGCTCCGAGGGCTGAAAAGTCAACCCTACAAAAGGCAAAGGAATCCAACGTCCCGCTCCATTCAGATTGGTGCCCCCGAAAGCTGCATATCCCAATAAAATAACGGAGATCACCAGCAATACTCCGGCGTATTTATAAAAATAACGGTAATGGATGGACTGCACAATGACCATCACGGCAAAACACCCCCCGATCAGAAACAATTGCTTCAACAGATAAAAAAGCGTATTTCCTCCCTTCTCGCTATAAGCCAGCCTGCCGGTAGACGAATACACCACCATGACCGAAGCAATCATCAACATGATGATGATATACCAGAGAATTTTATCTCCTTTAAACGCTATTTTATCCTTCCAGTTCACCATATGACTTACATTCTATTCAATCTGCATTCAAAGTTTCCGGACAGCCTCTTTGAATAATTCTCACCGGTCCTCATAATTCTTAAATAAATCGAAACTTGCACAACAAGGAGACAACAAAACCGTATCTCCCCTGGCCGCAAGCTTGCGGACCGCTTCTATGGCATCGGCCAGACAATGGGTATCGGCCACCTCACAAAAAGGACCGAAGGCGTCGATCAATTTCCGGTTATCCACCCCCATACAAACCAGCGCTTTCACTTTAGTTTTAACCAGATCGTACAAAACGCTGTAATCGTTTCCCTTATCCGTGCCTCCTGCAATCCACACCACCGGAGTGGTCATGCTATCCAGGGCATACCAGGCAGACTCGACATTGGTAGCTTTCGAATCATTGACGTATGTAATGCCGTCTTTTACCCTCACCGTTTCGAGCCTATGCGCCACCTGCGGGAAAGTCCTCAATCCTTCACGGATCGCCTCATCGCTAAGTCCTAAACGCATACACGCCAGAATGGCAGCCATGGCATTATACACATTATGCCTTCCCTGGATACTGATCTCCTTCTTATCTACCCGGAATTGTCGTTTGTCCAACCTGGCCCGGATTTCGTCATCTTCCATCCAGGCGCCGGTCCGAATTTCTCCCTGGGCTCCATAAGTAAAGCCAGCCATTTCCGGAACTACCTCGATAGCCTTCAACTTATGCCCGACAGCTTCGCTATCCCTACTATAGATAAACAAATCTTCGGGCCGCATATTGTTCAGAATCCTGAACTTAGAGTCGATATAATTTTCGAACTTATGATCATAACGGTCCAGATGGTCGGGTGTAATGTTGGTCAACACCGCCACGTCGGCACGAAACCGGAACATTCCATCCAACTGGAAG
>CAJKZL010000037.1 GCA_905204385.1 uncultured Odoribacter sp.
ATGAAACAGGTATTATCGGATTACTTTTTTTCATTTTCATTTTGTTTTTTATAATAAAAAAACAGCTATCTGGCAATAATCGAATATTTGCTTATGGTATTATCTCTATATTAATAATTTCATGTACTTCTTATCCACTACATTTGATTCCCATTATAATTGTATTGGTAGTTTTAATGTCTTTAAGAGAGAATTCAGATAGAGGTGTTATACCGTGTAAATTTACGTTATTGATGTTATCATCTATGTTCATTTTTACGACATTACGATTACCTGATTATCTCGCTACAGTGAATACCACAATGAGATGGGAGAAAAGCAAACATCGTTCCGAAATGTGCATATTCGAGATAAGAAAAGAAAGTGACTTTCTGGATAACTATGATCGTCTTGCAAACAATGACAGGTTTTTGCTTGATTATGCCATTTTTTTAAAAAATAAGATGAATTATATAAGAAGCATTGAGATATTAAAAAAAGGACATACAATTAGCAATAACCCTGATTTTGCACTATTGTTGGCAGAGCTCTATGCAAGTCTGGGTAATGCATACAAAGCAGAACAATATTATAAAAAAGCATTTGCAATGGTTCCTAGCAGACTCACTCCTTTGTATTTATTGGCTATTTTCAATTATGATAATAAACAATACGCAAAATTTAGATGTCTAGCTATCCGTATTACCAATTTTTGCCCTAAAATTAGATCTGTTCATACTGATAAAATGAAAAAGGATATAATTGATATGTTAGATATATTGAACGAGGATAAATCATTATTATAGGTGTAAAATAATAAGCAATGCAAATACTCATGGGTGGTTACATGTAAGCTGAAAAGATTGAACTTTAAATTTATTGTTTTGTATTATCATTATCCATTCTTTAGTCTTTTCTAATTAGTCATTACTTAAATAGCATTTCTTTACTGATTTATAGAATATATAGCATGCAAGTTTCCATATATTGAATAGGTAGTATATCAAAATTATGCTTTATAATGGCAAACGTAAATCTCAATCTCATCTTGGAAAATCTAACATAAGCTGCACCCCCAAAAAACAAGCGAATCTTCTCCTTTGTACCAAAATAAACAAGCTCCCTTGATTCCAACATACAAATACCCCTGTCAGACATATCTGACATGCACCCTAAAAGTTGGACACAAAACTTTTGGGGTGCATGTCAAAACTTGTTAGACATAGTATATAACTTCAAAAAAACATGAGGGAGACTTGTTGGTTTATAGAAAAAATCAGCGAGACACTTAGAGAGAAAACGGCCTCGCTGAAATATACTTTTTAAGGGATGACTATCTCGACTTATCATTTTAATTCTTCAAGCAGACATTAGCAATAATCCCTATTTTACCCAAAGTAGTTCTAAAGAGTTTTCTATCCCATAAAAATATTAAGCAGATAATATATAGAAAATTTTCAATGCTTGAAAGTATCGTATCTTTCTGCATCTACAACAGACTGAACATACAAGTTACACCTGCCATTACAATGGCAACCATGCTCATAAGTTTAATCAGGATATTCAGGCTCGGGCCGGACGTATCTTTAAATGGATCCCCTACCGTATCACCTACCACAGTAGCCTTGTGCACCTCGCTACCTTTACCTCCAAAATTGCCTTCTTCCACATACTTCTTCGCATTGTCCCATGCTCCACCGGCATTGGCCATGAAGATAGCAAGTACAAAACCACTACTCAGTCCGCCAATCAACAGTCCCAATACACCGGGAACACCAAATATTAGTCCGGTAAGGATTGGAGCAATGATGGCAATCAGAGTAGGCTCTACCATTTCCCGCTGTGCTCCTTTTGTAGAAATAGCAACGCAACGTTCGTAGTCCGGTTCGGTTTCCCCGGTCAGGATACCTTTCATTTCACGGAACTGGCGACGTACTTCATCTACCATATGTCCGGCAGCACGTCCGACTGCATTCATAGTCAGACCACAGAACAAGAATGCCATCATCGAACCGAGAAACATACCGGAAAGTACCTTCGGATTCATCAAATTTACCTCATAATAGTTCATAAAATCCACAAAGGTAGCATTGGCCGTACTGATCGTGTCTCCATTCGGAAAAGTAAGTACCAAATTACCAAGACGAGTCAACCCAATGCGGATCTCCTCAATATAAGAAGCCAGCAATGCCAGCCCCGTAAGAGCAGCCGAGCCAATGGCAAAACCTTTTCCGGTAGCAGCCGTTGTATTTCCCAACGAATCGAGCGCATCGGTGCGTTTACGCACCTCCTTACCCAAAGAGGACATCTCCGCATTGCCACCGGCATTGTCGGCTATAGGCCCATAAGCATCCGTCGCTAAGGTAATCCCGAGGGTAGAGAGCATCCCGACAGCGGCAATACCTACTCCGTACAGTCCCATGGACATATCGGACATATCGAATTGAGCTGCAAATAAATAAGACAGAATAATACCAACCACGATGGTAAGCACCGGGATAGCTGTAGAAATCATTCCGGTGCCGATCCCCTTGATAATTACAGTAGCCGGACCGGTTTCCGAACTTCTGGCGATATCCTGAGTGGGCTTATAAGCATGAGAAGTATAATACTCCGTTGCTTTTCCAATTATTATACCTGTCAACAATCCGGTAATGACAGAACCGCATATCCAGTAACTCAGCCCCAGCCAATGAATCACCAGGAAACTGGCCACCACAATCAGGACAGAACTGGTATTAATCCCCCGGTCCAAAGCCCTCAACAGTTGGAGTTGCGAAGCACCTTCCTTTGTTTTCACCATAAATATACCTAACAATGAAAGCAGTACTCCCAACGCAGCGATCAGCATGGGAGCCAGGATAGCATTAAACTGCAAATCGGGAACATTGATAAAAGCGGCAGCCCCCAAGGCGGCAGTCGCCAGCACCGATCCACAGTACGATTCATACAAATCCGCTCCCATACCTGCCACATCCCCGACATTATCCCCGACATTATCGGCAATGGTGGCAGGATTACGCGGATCGTCCTCCGGGATTCCGGCTTCCACTTTACCTACTAAGTCGGCCCCGACATCGGCCGCTTTCGTGAAAATCCCTCCCCCGACACGGGCAAACAAAGCCTGGGTGGAAGCACCCATGCCAAAAGTCAACATCGTAGTGGTAATCATAACCGCTTTATGCGTGGCGTTGGCGTCGACGACAAAATGGTCCAAAACGAGCCACCATAACGAAATATCCAGCAATGCCAGCCCGACAACAACCAATCCCATCACTGCCCCCGAACGGAAAGCAACTTTCAGGCCGTCGTTCATGCTGCGGCTAGCCGCATTGGCAGTCCGCGCCGAAGCATAAGTGGCTGTTTTCATTCCGATAAAACCTGCCAGACCCGAGAAAAATCCCCCGGTCAGAAAGGCAAACCACACCCATCCATTCTGCAGATGAACACCATAAGCCATCCAGGCAAAAAAGAGGCAAAGAATTAAAAATACTAAACCGACAATCTTGTATTGCTGTCGCAGATAAGCCATCGCTCCCTTGCGGACATGCTGTGCTATACGCTTCATCGTATCGTTCCCCTCGGATTCCTTCATCATCCCTTTGAAAAAAAGCCAGGCGAAGAATAAAGCAATCAACGAACAAGCCGGAACAAGCCAGAACAATTGATTAATCATCTTTTTAAAGAATTTAAAGTGAAAAAAAGGCCTAAAGTTTACAGCCGAAAGAACGTTGATTCTCCGCTGTAAACCTTAAACCTCATCGATAGTAAAAAACTTACTCTGTAGGAGTACCGGTAGCTACGCTCTTGCTGCGCTCGATAGATTGCAATGCCAGATAATGATCGCCGAATTTTTCCAGATTGTCCAACTCGGTTTCAAACTGGTCCTGATGCACTTCTTCTTCGGCCGTAAGAGTTTCGAACAATTTTTTCGAAACGGAATCGGCATGGGCAGCACATTCGTTAGCCCATTTATTGTATTCGTCCACACTTTGAGTTTCCATTTTCACGGCCTGTTCCAACATATCTTTGACAGAGGTCAACTTCATCACCTCTCCGGCAACCTGCATATCGACTTCTCCTTTCAAAAACAAAATTCTTTCCGCCAGTTGCTCTACATGCATCATTTCCTGGATCGCAATTCTTTTAAAAAGATTCGATACCAGATCGAATCCCATATCGTCACAACGAAAATGGAAATACATATACTGATGTACGGCCAACAACTCGTCGTTAACAGCGCGGTTCAGCAATTCAATACTTTTTTCTTTTTTACTCATAGCTTATAATTTTAGTAAGTTAATTTAAATCAGGCTACATCTGCATGACAGTGCATCGTTACAAAATTAGCGTTTTTATCAAGTTTTGCAAATTTTTTCACGTTTTCTTCTCCACTATTCTTTTTCTTGCGATATTTATGCCCGAAATACCCTTAAAGACATAAGTAATCGTACTGAATAAACACCTACAAATAAAGTTTTACTATGAAAGTCAACAAAAAATTCTTAACAGGCATAAGCTGTATACTGCTTATCCTTCACCTGCATGCTCAAACTTACGAAATCCAGGTGCCGGCGTTGCCTCATGAAAAATGGTGGGGAGGATTGGTCGCTTTAGGCAATCAAATGCCCTTTTCCGCCACCACCGGACTTTATGACCTCAGCCGGAACAATTTGAATAATCAAGTCGTCCCTTTGATGCTTTCCTCGGCAGGACGATATATTTGGAGCGAACAGCCCTTCCGGTTCCGGATGAAAAACGATACCTTACTCCTCACTTCGAACTACGAGGCTCCGGAAGTGATCACTGCGGGCAATACCTTAAAGGATGCTTATTTAGCCGCATCACAGAAACATTTTCCTCCCTCGGGTAAAATTCCGGAAGAAATCTTTTTTTCCAAGCCTCAATACAATACCTGGATCGAACTGATGTATAATCAAAATCAGCAGGACATTCTGGATTACGCCCAAAAAATCATTGCCAACGATTTTCCGGTCGGGGTTTTTATGGTCGACGACAATTGGCAAAAATACTATGGAAACTTTGAATTTAAACCGGATAAATTTCCCGATCCCAAAGGAATGACGGATCAGCTTCATCGGCAAGGTTTCAAAATTATGGTTTGGGTATGCCCGTTTGTTTCTCCGGACAGTCCGGAATACCGCGAACTAGCCGCTAAAGGGTATCTCCTTAAGCAAAAAGGTAGCAAGAGAGCAGCTATCATTCATTGGTGGAACGGCATGAGTGCCTGTTATGATGTCACCAATCCCGAGGCTGTCGCCTATCTGAAAAATCAACTTCAGGAAGCCCAGAAAAAATATGGCATCGATGGTTTTAAATTCGATGCGGGAGACGTGGTCTATATGGGAGGACAATACGATTTTCACGATCCTGCAGCCAATGTAAACACTTTTTCGGAAAAATGGGCAGCTATCGGCCTGGATTTCCCTTACAATGAATTGCGCACCTCCTTCAAACTGGGAGGCCAGGAATTGGTTCAGCGTCTCGGCGACAAGGATTATTCCTGGAAAGCAGCCTCTCTGCTAATCCCGGATATGGCTGCCGCCGGATTATTGGGACATTTCTACACCTGTCCCGACATGATCGGAGGAGGTCAGTACGGAGCCTTCCTTAACGTCGATCCCGACCAATTCGATCAGGAACTTATCGTTCGTTCGTGCCAGATACATGCATTAATGCCCATGATGCAATTCTCTGTCTCCCCCTGGAGGATTCTGGATGCCAAGCACCTGGACATTTGCCGTCGATATGCCCGTCTTCATGAACGGATGGGCGAATATATTTTGCAAATGGCCCATCTGGCTTCCGTAACCGGTGAACCCATTGTCCGGCATATGGAATATGCTTTCCCTCATCAAGGATTTGCAAATTGCAAAGATCAGTTTATGCTAGGGAATAAATACCTGGTCGCTCCCATGATTACCAAAGGAACTCAACGTACGGTCGTCCTTCCTAAAGGGGTGTGGAAAGACGATCAAGGGAAAAAAATCCGCGGGCCCCGGAAAATGACTATAGAAGTCCCCTTGAACCGACTCCCCTATTACGAAAAAATAAAATAAAATAAGATGATCTACTCTCCCGGAAAAGCCTTTCCGGGAGAAATAACCGGATTAAAAACCGGAAATATCCCTCTTCCTCTTCCTATCAACCGTTTTCTCAAGCTACTTTTTTTGATTTTTAATAAAAGAATCCGTAAAAATCAATAATTTTACTCCCTATTATTTATAGTGGTTTCAATAAAGTGGATCAGCAAGTTTTATTAAAATTAATTTCTAAGCAGGACAATAAAGCCTACCGTTATTTATACAGGCATTTTTATGTCAGTCTGAAAGCGGTAGCCAATTATTACACCCACGACGAGGAGGTAGCGGCTGACCTGGTGCAGGATGTTTTTATCACGATGTTAGAGATAAACCAGAAATTCAACCATTTAAACGATATCAAGTACTTTTTATATGCAGCTTTAAAGAATAAATGCCTGAACCATCTACGAAGCCAGAAAGTCCGGAATCAATATGTCCGGGAAAATCTATCCGCACAACATGAAATAGAAAACTATTGGGATCAAGTATTGAAGGAGGATGTTTATGCCACCTTATATGCAGCCATCCAGACCTTACCTCCCCAATGCCGTCAGGTTATGCTTCATTCACTCGAAGGCATGAAACTGTCCGAGATTGCCGATAAGATGCAAATTTCTCTGGAAACGCTCAAGGAATACCGGAGCAATGGCAAGAAAAAACTCCTTACTCTGTTAAAGAATAAGGAGTTAGTCATTCTGGTCAGTTGGATATGGATGTAAAAAACGGTAATACCTCACTAAGGTAACATTTTTCCTACCAATTCCCTCAATTGCTCTCCCCGGATTTGTTTAGCGATAATCCGGTTGTTTTCGTCCAGGACAAAAATGGCCGGCACGGCATCTACCCCATATTGTTTCACCACCGGGCATTCCCAGCCTCGCAGAGACGAAAGGTGTGTCCAGGTTAATCCATCCTTCCGAATCGCGCCGGTCCAGGCTTCTTCCCGGTTGTCCAGAGATATACTTACAATCGCCAGCCCTTTGTCCTTATAATCGTTTTTCAACGCAACCATATTCGGATTTTCCAGCCTACAAGGTCCGCACCAGGAAGCCCAGAAATCCAGAATTTTAAGTTTTCCTTTCACAGCATACATGTCCACCTCTAGCCCCTCTGGATTCTTCAGGACAAAATCCGGTGCCACAGCTCCCACACTCACCTGCTCGAATTTTTTCATCAGGGTCTGTAACCATTTCCCCGGCTCCAGCTCCCGTTCCTGCTCATTCAAGCGGGCGTAACATGCTTGCAAGGCTTCCGCATTCATCCGGTCCATACCCGCAGTCAGGGTATAAGCAGCAAAAAGATTACCCCGGTTCTTCTCCACCAATTTTTCGATTTCATTCCGGACTTTTGCTTGTTCTGCCTCTATCTTTTCTTTCAGTTCCCCGGCAGTTTTCATATGCATAGCCTCCGCAGCCTCCTGTCTTGCCGTCTGGAGTTGCTTTAACTTGCTATTAGCCTTCTTTTGAATTTTATGATACTCATTTAAAGTTTGTTGCAAGCGTCCGCCTTTCACTCTTGCCGGCCCTTCGTCCGGCCAAAACACTTCAAATGATTTATCTGTATCCAATAAGATAACTGCCGGCAATTTCCGGTTTTTCGTCACCAACATTGCCACGCAAGCTGTAGGTATTTCTCCTTCCATGACGAATTTCCCCTGTTGTTCGATCCGGGCCTCCCCGATCGTATCGAGATATTGGTGTTTCCCCCGGGTCAACAGCAATATTTCTCCATGCTCCGTTCCGGATAACTCACCTTTGATTTTATATTTTTCTCCCAGGACAATACCTGAGAGAAAAATAAAAAACAATATGATATTCAATTTTAAATACATACTTCCTGATTAAATTTTAACTTCGTCAAACATATTCCACATCACGATGGTGTACACTATATCCTGAATGGGTCCGAAACCGGAATGGACTTTAACGTCTATCAAATCGGCAGCCTGGCTAAAGTATAGGTCATGCACTTCGCCTTTGTCCCCCTTATTTACGACAACTGCCAGTTTAAAATTTTCGTTCTTATCCAAACTAGAATCTAAACGATTGACAGCCCTGAATTGTATTTGGGAAATCATTCCACCCGCATTGTATAGTTGCCTGACTTCTCCGCTAGCCAGGTTCAATACATATAATGAATGTCCGGTAGAATAAAATAGCTGATTCGCAAAAGCCAGTGAAGTGGCAAAACAGGAATTTCCATCGATATCCATCCGCTTTATAACAATAGAGTCTATTTTCACTTGTTCATTTTGAACATTATAATTGATTTGATGGAAAGTATAAACCGTATCCTTCACTAACAAAGTAGCACCTTCCCGCCCCTCTCCGGTATTCAGTCTCTTGCCCAGCCAGATTACCTCCCGGTTTTTCACACTTCCATCTGTTGCGGTATAAGTAGTACGGAAAGGAGCATAAGTCAATAAACTGCGGTTACTGTTAGCGGCACCGGCACTATAATAATTTCCGCCATTGAAATAATACATCAGCTTTCGGTTGGCTTCATCCCAAATGGTGGTATAATCATTGTCAGACGTATAAATTTTATCAGCCTTATAATTTTCGAGTACCGGACTGGCCTTGAGGCTGAAAAAACTTCCTTCGCCTCCGCTATGATACAATTTATGCTGTTCGTCCATCAACATACAATAGTGACTGGTATTCACCGCAAATCCCCCGGTAATCCTCGGCATGTCCAAATTCGGAATGATGTCTTCATACCTTTTACGGATGACGAAATCGTAGGCATACATATAATCTACACTATCGGGTCCCGTTACGATTAATTGTTCATAAGAATCCAGCTTTGCCACACTGACCCCATTCCTTCCGCAATAAAGCAAATGTTCAGCGTTCTCAAATTTTCGTTCTCCGAACAATTCCTGATATACATCATACGTAATCAAACTATTTGCACTATCCGGATTTTCAATAGCCCCTATTTGCCGATCGCCAGGTTTGCCGTGCAAAACCAAATAACTCCTCATAAAAGGCAATTGGGTTTTCATGGTCAACATGGTATGATACGAAACGTTATCATCTAAATCCGTCAACCGGAACAACACCATGTATTCCGTTTTTACTTTAGGAAAAAACTTCAGCGTAAGCTCAAGTGATTCTACCGTATCCCTATAATCTTTCTCACCTACAACAATCCAGCGGTAGGCCAGGTTTGCCGCATTTTCCTTCAAAGTCTGGGATATCACCGGGCGATAAGTCACCGACAAGGTATCGAGAGAAGGTTGACGGTAAACATATGTATTTGTATTATCTCCGGAATTACTGGCCGGAGAAAATGTAAAAGCAACTTCATTTACTTCCCGGTAATCATAGTTGCCCTTATCTTCGTAACAACTCCAGATAGACCAGGCAATCAAGAGTAAAAAATATATCTTCGTTTTCATATGATTTTAGTTTTATCTTTAATAGTACAACAGTGTACAAAAGCATCTCAACAATTTATAAACGAACTTTCCGTTATCCTTCCGTTATAATTCAGGCAAAGTAAAATCTTTGGGATTGTCCGGATGTGCCGCATTATATTCTTCCAAAGCCGCTTTCAAATTCGGATAATACATTCGGGTCCAAGCCAGAGGCGATTTATAACCCGGAATATCTTTCTTTTGGAAATAAGTCAACACAAAAGCATGCTTGGAAGCACTCCATGCCCCCAGATAGGTAATAAAAAAGTCATCCCATTCAACGGGTTTCGTATACTTGTCCTTCAGCACAATTTGATAGATCTGTTTTTCGGTCACTCCGGGTTCAAATTCCATTTTATCGTAATCAAATGTCAATCCTATAGCAAAATCCTCCTGTCTTTCTTCCGGACGATGCAGGATGATTCGAACTTTTGCTTCCGCTTTTGCACTGTCCAATACACATTTTGACAACAATTCCACATTTGCCAAACGGGACGAGTCCTGCCCCTCAAGCGGCTGGAATTTAAAGAATATCTCCCGGCGATAATCAGCCCGGTTGCCTAGTAAACGAATGGGAACCGACACTGTATCAGCCCTTAATGAATCTCCGATATACGTGTCTTTCCCACCGACCTTCACCGGCATTTCTGCAAAGTTACGGCCCACAGACTGATCTTTAAAATAAACGCCATCTTGCTCTTGGGCATACCGGAAAGGTTCTTCTTCCTGACATGCGATGATGGAAACGAATATGAGTAGTAAAGTTAATGTTTTCATATCATCTGAATTTTATTCATTCTTCTTTTATTCACAGTAAACAAAGCGGTCTAGTCGCCGGCAATCAGTCCGAATTCGACCTCATCATCGGGAATAGGAAAAACGTAAGCGTCAAAATCCCTTACCGGACAACGCCAAAATGTTTTGGCATGATGACGTTTCAGGAAATAAAAGAACTGCCCCTCGGCGAAGAAATCTTTTTGATATTCCTTCTGAAGTTCCTCCATCCTTACGGCAGCAGTAAATGTCGCCCCGGCCTGAAGATTACTGTTATAGGAAATACCCCGGGCATTTCTCACCGCATTGATATATTGCGGACTCTCGTCCAGAGCAACAGATTCTGCCAGGATATAATACATTTCGGACAACCGGATCAGCGGGAGTTTCTCGTCATAAAGCGTTTGGTTAGAGGGAAGATACTTCCGGCACATCAATTGTGCTTTGGCATTATGACTAAAACCGTATTGTTCTTTATAACGGATATCGTTCAGACCAATTGTATTCACTTCAAATATCTCCTGAGCATTAGCAGCACTAATCCAGTATTCACGGTTATTGCCAAACTCAGATGCAATGGTCCACAGGTTTTCATACCGGGTTTCCATATCATATATCTCCAATCCGAAAATAGTTTCACCGTACATCGCTACGTCCACCCGGTTATCGCTTACAAGACTTAAACCGCTATGGTCGATCACTTCACGGGCATACTTTGCCGCTTTTTCATAATTGCCGGCATACAAGTACACCCGGGCCAACATGGCCTTCACGGCATATTTGTTCATCCGATGCTTCCTTTCGCCGACAAAAGGTTCCTTATAATTGTAATTATAATTCATCCCGTCATTTTTCAACAATTGCTCGGCTTGCAAAAGGTCCTGCAAAATTTTACCGACCAATTCATGGGCAGCCATTTGCGGAACTTTATCCGGTGTAAACTGATCCCGCCAGGGAATCGTCAATACCGTAGAATCTTCCGAATACACGGGTCCCCAAAGACGTAACAGATCAAAATAATGAAAAGCCCTCAGCCCCAAAGCCTCACCTTTCATCATTTCCCGATAGCCCGGCCTGGTGATTATTTCTCCGTACAATTCCAGATTGGCCAGAAAATTATTAATATTGGCTATCGTTTTATACATTTCACTCCAGATGGTTGCAATCTTATTCTTGGATTCTTTCTCGGTGATATAGTTATAAATCTTAGCTCTTTCTTCGTCTCCTTTATTCGTTATGTAATTATCATAACGCTGGACGAGACACTCGATGAAGTCAAAACTCAATTGCCGGCCATAAGTCTCATTATTTGTCATCCGGCTGTATATGCCGATTAGTGCACTCTTAAAACCGCTTTCATCCTTGAACAATTCTTCTGTCTTGACATCCGTTTTGGGACTCACATCAATCCAATCCTGACAAGAAGTCGTGAATAGGGTCAGGACTAATATACCTATATATACTTTTTTCATAACCGATAGATCATTTAATTAAACAATACGGACAACGAAAGATTGAATGTCCTGGCAAAAGGATAATCCAACCCTCTTTCTTGTTTTACCGTCGAAAAACGGGCAATATCCTGCATAGAGAAATTCATATTTATACTGGCAATACGGCCATAATTCAAGAACTTGAATTTCTGCGCATCCATCCGATAGCCCATGCCGATGGAAGTAAACTTGAATTCATTGAATTTCTGAACAAAACGGCTGCTGCTGGGCGTATTCTGTCCCTCTTTTTTAATGGGCCTGTATTTCGCATGCCGGTTTGTCGCAGACCAGCGGTCCTCCATTGCCCTGCGATCCAGATTATACAACAGCGAAGCATTCTCAATCCGGTCAACCAGGGTCTGATTATATTTATACCCGCCAAATTGATAGGAAAAAGCCAGGTTCAGCGATAATCCCTTGTAATTAAAATTCGAAGTAATCGCTCCGTTCATTTTCGGATTTTGGTCACCCACGGCCACTTTATCGGCAGCACTCCATACAAAGGTTTTCTCTCCGGTCTTTTTCAGGAAAATTTCTTCTCCGCTTTCCGGATCCAATCCCAAGGAAGGTACTGTAAATAATTGAGTGGTAGACTTCCCTTCTTCGTAAATAGGCTGCGGGGCACCGGTCGACTTCAGATTTTCCTCATTCATTTTTTTCACGACATTGGAAATTTTCTTAATCTTATTCCTGTTGTGCGCACCATTAAAAGAGAGATTCCAGGATATTTGACGTTTATAATCGCGGATAGGGGTAATATTGACATGAAAATCGTATCCTTTATTCAATACCGAACCGGCATTGGTCACCATGGTACTGAATCCAACCGAGGGAGCCAGGGTATACGACAAGAGCAGCTGGTCGGTCAGATTATTATAATAATTGAATGAAAAACCTAAACGGTTATCCCAAAATCCGATCTCCATTCTGACATTTCTGTTTTTCGTTTTCGACCATCCCAAGTCCGGGTTAGCAACGCCCTTCAGTTGTGCTCCGATAACGTCCGAAGCCGGATAAGGAAACAACAAAACACTGAACGAATACATA
>CAJKZL010000038.1 GCA_905204385.1 uncultured Odoribacter sp.
GATGTGGATTTCGATCAAATCTGAACCGATCACATACTAAGAAAAACGTAATGGAATATTCCGTTACGTTTTTTTTATTTTCCGGCCAACTCCCGGATGACTACCGAAGCCATAAAACACCCGAAAAGAGGAGGCATATAAGAAATGGTCCCCACATTCGATTTCTTATTCTGGCTTTCTGTCAAAACGACTGCCTCCGGATCGGTAAATTCCGACGAAAACACAACTTTCACACCCTGATAGACCCCTAATTTATGTAGTCTTTTTCTCAACATCCGGGCAAGATTGCAATTATAGCTTTTGGAAATATCCGCCACTTCGATTTTAGAAGGGTCCATTTTCCCGCCCGATCCCATAGAACTGACAACCGGCAAACCCAATTGCAAGCTGTGGTAAATCAAGAAAATTTTAGGGGCCAGGGTATCGATAGCATCCACGATGTAATCATACTTTGCCAGCTGCAAAATTTCTACCATCCGGTCATCACGGATAAAATCGTCGATCACGTGCAATTTTATTTCCGGATTGATATTCCGGAAACGTTCCGCCATCAATTCAGCTTTGGGTTTTCCCAAATTGCAGTCCAGGGCCGGTAATTGCCGGTTTTTATTCGTCAACTCCACTACATCCCCGTCGATAATGGTCATCTCGCCAATACCCGCCCGGCACAATTGCTCGGCGGCATAGGCTCCCACTCCGCCCAGTCCGGCGACCAGCACATGGGCTTGTTTCAGTTTATCCAAGCGTTCTTTTCCCAACAACAACTCTGTTCTGCTCAGCCATTCACTCATTGCATTCGTTTAATCTATAGAAACATTTACTTCCGCCGGTCCGATCGTTCAGATCCGGAATAACCTTTCAAAATTTGACCGGACGATTTGCTGCAAATCACCTATATCCATTTTTTTACGTCGGGCAACCGACCGATAAATGTCGACGATAGTGAAATCCGAATTATCGGTTTCGATAAAAAGACGGTTGTCGGGAATTTCAGGAAGCAAGTTATAGATATGTGATTCCGGATTCATAACATGCCGTCCGGCAGAAATGTAAAAACCATGCCGAAGCAAATCCTGCAAAATTTCCCGTCGGTTGTTAAAACCGTGCATAATCCATTTTTCAGGCCTACGGCAAAGATTGTACACCGTGATCAATTCCGGAATAGCTCGTACGCCATGAATAATCAACGGCAGTCCATAACGACCGGCTATTTCTGCCTGGCTTCGGAAAACATCCATTTGCACGTCCATCGGTACAGGAGAGTTGCGGTCGAGCCCCGCTTCTCCTACGGCAACGATCTCCCCTCCTGCCGCCGCTTTTTCTATTTCCGCCAACCTGACCTCTGCAGTTCCATCGAGGAAAAGCGGATGAAGACCCATAGAATAAAAAACCACTCCCTCAGTCGGCAAAGCAACTTCCCCCAGACAGGGATCCACAATATTAATCCCCTGTCCCGGCTTATGCGTATGTATATTTATCCAATCTTCCATCTTGTTCCCAAACATCGATCTCCCCCTGCAAAGATAGAGCATTTTACACCGTTATTTCTCTCTTTCCGCCTATAAACTTTAAATCAGAACCATTAAACTTCATTCCCCTTTTGACACATGATATTCAAAATGGTTTTATCCGTTTGCTCCATTCCTACAGTGCCAATCTTCCCCACATTGCGGATGGTTTTCTCGATATCCTCATCGATGATCCCATCATTATGTGTTTTGATCCCTTTCATGGACAACAAAGCGGCTTGTACGGCGGCAGATACTCCGGAATACACCTTCAGAGCGCACCCTTGCTTTGCTCCGTCACACATCATGCCGGTAAGGTTCGAACACATGGTTTTGATCGTATTCACCACCTGTTCATAAGTACCGCCCATCAAATAGGTGATGGCAGAAGCAGAACCGGTACCGGCGATCAATATTCCGCAAAGAGCGGAGAGATGTCCCATATAAAAATGGATATGGGCAGCAACCAGATTGCTGAATGCCAAAGCACGGATCAATTGTTCCCGGGAACAGCCGAACTGCTCGGCAGCCACGACCACCGGTAAATAGACGGTAATTCCTTGATTGCCACTTCCGGAATTGGTCATAACGGGTTTTTCGCAACCGTCCATGCGGGCATCCGATGCAGCAGTGGCCCGGATCAATGCCTTATTCAGGAAATCATTCTCCAACAAGCCTTTATCTATATTCTCTTTCAAGGTTTTACCTATTTGTAAGCCATATTCACTCTTCAAACCTTCATCGGAAATGGCCTTGTTCATCTCGGCGCCGTCCATTACGAATTCTATCTTTGCGATATCGATATGCTGAATAAAATCCCATATCCGGGCAATGCTCAACTCGGCCCGTTGGTTTTGCTCTGGAGCTACCGGCGTGTATGTCTTTTTATATACAGGCACGCCGTTTTTTTCCACACTGAAGATATTGGTATGGGCATGTACGATAACGGTACGTACTGTATCCTTGCCCTTCCTGCAAATCGCTTCCGCATATAATTTATCAGGAGCATCTTCTTTCAGGCAGATCTTCACGGCATCTTGTTCCAACAAGGCCTTAGCAACGGCTAAATGATCACATTTCGACACTTCTTTCAACACTTCCAGCCCATATTCCGTCTTGCCACATACAGCCCCCAAGGCTGCTGCAATAGGCAAACCCGTCATACCTGTACCGGGAATACCTACACCCATGCCGTTTTTGTAAATGTTTCCACTGACATAAACCTCGATGTACTCGGGTACTGCACCCAATTCTTCCTTACATCGCGCACATGCTAAAGCACAAGCCACCGGTTCGGTACACCCCAGTGCCGGAATCGTTTCCAGTTTCAGAATTTCTATAATTTGTTGATCTGTTGCCTGACACATAAAAATGGTATTTTGATTAATGCAACAAATTTATCTCTTTTTATCAGATATGTCTTTCGCCCAAACCGTATTAACGCTTTTTTAACGAGATCATTCCTGGCTTCTTACGGTCGACCACCCTCCTGTCGGCATTGCTGTATCCACTCCCTCCCTCTTGTTTATCCAAACTTTAAACCACAAACGTCGAACATTAAACTTTTTCTCTATCTTTGCAAAAAATATCAGGCCTTATGATCAGATTGTTGGTTACTCTATCTATATTCTTCGGATATGCAGCTTCAACTTATGCTCAGGATACCCTCGCAACCGAACCCCGGTACAACATCCTGGAAACCCTGCATCAAAAAGGGAATACAGGCGGAGAAGTATACATACATGCCGATCCGGCAGTGGAAAACTTGCTGAAGTGGCACATCCATACCAATGAAATCAAAAAAAATTTCATCGGTTACCGCATTCAGATTCATTCGGTCAATTCCTACGGATGCAATATAAATGCCTTGAAAGAAATCCGGGATAAATTTGAAGAAGAACTTCAGACCATTCCCGCCTATCTGAAATATTTCGATCCGGATTTTAAAATCCGTGTAGGGAATTACCATTCCCGCCTGGAAAGTATACCTGATTTGTACAAAATACGTAAATTGTATCCCTCCAGCTATCCCGTAAAAACCGAAATTTTCCTGGAAGAATTAAAACGGATCCCGATGCAGGACATACTGACCGAGGAAGAAAACTAATCTCAGCCGCCTGTTTTCCCACCATATCTAATCCACTGTCTTCCCGTGGCCTAAACGTTTTAATTCGGCCATAGCCTGCTGCTTCCGAAGGATATCCAGGGCATCATCTTTGTTTAAAGGACGATGAAGCAGGCATTTGTTAAGCCGGTCTATCTTTTTCATCATTTCCCGGGTTTCTTTCCCCATGTATAAATCCCGGAACTTTTCCCAGATATAATCGATACCCTGCTGATTAATATGCAACATATCTTCGGCATAAAACCGATAATCCCTCAATTCATCCATGACAATTTCATAGGAAGGAAAATAAGAAACCCGGTCGAACAAGCTCATCAAGCGATCTATGGCCAGATGCAAGACAGCCTTGCAGAGTTCATAGCCATGTGCCCCGTCCTTCCAATGCCGGATCGGACTTACTGTAAACAAAATCCGTAGATCAGGAAAAGCTGTCCCGATCTGTGTAAAAAGCTGTTCATATTCGGAAACGATCTCTTCGACAGTCAGGCGGTAACGGTCGAAATCGGCAGCAGGAAATTTGAGACAATTGGATACGATCCGCCCACTCCCGCGGTGACGGAAAACCCAGGCAGTACCCCAGGTAAGCACAAGAATTTTGCTCTTTCTCAAATGTATTCTCGATTCAGCCAGCCGGCTGTTGATGCGTTGTAAACAAACGGAAACATCAGGATCCGAGAAACGCCCGTGATGGCTGAAACTCACCCACCTTCCCTGATGATGCCACAAATCGGCCTCCGTAAAATATGTATCCCCCAGCAATAACTTCAGGGTTTCAGCGACAGAAGAGGGATTATAGACTATTCCACAAGGATTTATATCCGTTTTAAACCGGAAATACTCCAATTTAGCACCTATATTTTCCACAAAACACGACCCGATCAACTTCAGAGGCGTTTCATAATCCAACTGAAAGGCAGGAGCTTCGAAACCGACTTTAGACTGCAATTCCATTTTTTAGGACAAAATTAAAATAAAAGGATATAATATCCCACTTTCTTCTTCAAACTCTAAACTTTCAACTTTTTCTTTATCTTTGTCGTCTACAAACAGTGTGCAATGAACTTAATCACCATCCTTCTCATAGCCATCGGCCTTTCTATGGACAGCCTGGCCGTCAGCATCAGCGGCGGTATATGCATGCGGCCTTTCTGCATGCGTAAATCCCTGAAAATGGCGCTGATCATGGGCGGATTCCAGGGAGGAATGACATGGCTGGGCTGGGCCCTGGGTATTCATTTCAGCATTTTCATCACGGATTTCGCCCTTTGGATTGCTTTCATCATGTTAGCCTATCTGGGAGGTAAAATGATTTACGAATCTTTTGGGGATGAGAATGCCGCTCCCCTTTCCTTTTCGAACAAAATGCTGATGACACTAGGGATTGCCACCAGCATCGACGCCCTGGCTGTCGGGGTAAGCATGGCCTTCCTTAAAACCGACATCTGGATTCCAGCCGCCATTATCGCCTTTACTACTTTTTTCCTTTCCTTCAGCGGCGTCCTTTGCGGATTCCGGTTCGGACGGATAAAAGGTCTCAAAGTAGAACTACTTGGAGGCCTGATCTTAGTTGGAATCGGAGTAAAAATCCTGATCGAACATACCTTGATGGGAGGATAAGATACTTGTCGCTTCGAGAGGTCCGGAAAATTATTAATCTTATTTAAACTTTTTTTAATTACAATTCTTTTCATTCACACGTAAATTTACAGAATGATTCAAGGGACCATAACCCATGAAACCATTTTCTCAATGAAACATTGTAATAAACATATCATATGGCTTACATTGACTATTACGGCGTACTTGGAGTAAGCAAAACGGCTTCCCAGGACGAAATCAAAAAAGCTTTTAAAAAACTGGCCCGGAAATATCATCCGGACTTGAACCCCAATGATCCTTCCGCCAAGCAAAAATTCCAGGAAATTAATGAGGCCAACGAAGTATTGAGCGACCCTGAAAAACGGAAGAAATATGACGCTTATGGCGAAAACTGGAAACATGCCGACGAATTTGAAGCTCAGAAACAACGCTATCAGCAACAGGGACGCGGCAATGCCGGCGGCTTTGGAGGAATGGGCGGTGGATATTGGTCGTCTGCCGACGGCGGTTTTAGCGGTAACTTCAATGGCAATGAAGGAGAATTTTCAGATTTCTTCGAATCTTTATTCGGATCGCGCCGGGGAGGCCGCAGCCATGGTTCTGCCGGTTTTAAAGGCCAGGATTTCAACGCCGAACTGCATCTGGCTCTTCGCGATGCAGCAACAACTCACAAGCAAATTCTGGAAGTAAACGGCAAGAAAATCAGAATCACCGTTCCCGCAGGCATAGCCGATGGGCAAACCATCAAGCTCAACGGACAGGGAGGCCCCGGAATCAACGGAGGGCCTGCCGGAGATTTGTATATCACTTTCATCATTGCCAACGATCCGGTGTATAAACGGGAAGGAGATAATTTATATATGAATGTTCCCGTCGATTTATATACAGCTATTCTGGGCGGGGAGAAAGTGATCGATACCCTCAACGGGAAAGTGAAACTGAAATTAAAACCCGAAACGCAAAACGGAACCAAAGTACGGCTGAAAGGAAAAGGATTTCCGGTTTATAAAAAAGACGGACAGTTCGGAGATCTTTTTATTACATACGACGTGCAGCTCCCGACCCATTTGACGGAAAAACAGAAACAATTATTCCGGGAACTTCAGAATTCCTAGATATTCTGTTTAGTATCAATTTTGAAAATTCTATCACCATGGATACCGAATTAATTATTATCAGCGAATATTGTGAAAAAAGCCATACCGATCCCACATTTCTCTTGTCTTTGGAAGAAGGAGGCCTGATTGAAATCCGGACGGTCGATGGCGAACGATATCTTTTGTCTTCACAACTCCGGGAACTGGAAAGATACAGCCACCTATACTACGACCTTTCCATTAACATCGAAGGCATAGATGCCATCCGGCATCTGCTTGAACGGATGGACACGCTGCAACGCGAAGTGAGACGTCTCCACCGTAAACTCCGTGGATATCAACCGAATGCCGATCCGTTTCCGGAAGAATAATTCCAAAGCCAATCAAGGGGACGGTTCCTTTGGTTGATTCAACCGAAGGAACCGTCCCCTTGATCGATTATCTTTCCCGGTAAACCACGTCGCGGATTCTACCCAATCTTCGATAAGGTTCGCCGATCATTTCAGGCTGACCGTTCAACGCAGGAATACGGTAGAAACGCAATATTCCCTTGTTTTCATCCTGAGCAGTCAGATCTTCCGTTGCAACGATCAAATTGTCAGGAATACTTAAATAATCTGCCGGACGGTTACTGTAAAAATAATCTTTGGTAAACAGATTGAATTTCAGCATCGTTATATTTTCGTCCTCCAGGCTAAACATGGGAAAAGTTTTCTTTTGATAGATATCATACTGATACAACTGATTCCCCACCGCATAAAACAAATAAGGCAATTTGGAATGAAAAGCGAAAGAAGTGGCCCGATCGAAGGCCGTAGCTTCAATTTCGCCATAATAATGTTGTTTATAAATGGTTCCCGACCAGGAAAAACTCATCGAAATTCCATATAACCAAAATTTGTTGCTTTCATCCTTCAAAATAGCATAAACAACCGTATTGGAATTTAATACCGACTCCATATACACTAATTTCTTTCCTGTGGTATAGCTGAATAAAGCTCCTTCCGGGTCGGGGATAGGGAAACAAGCATCCAGCACATTTTCCGTCCATTGTATAAAACGCCCTTTCTCCTGATCGAACAAAACGGCAGTCGTACATTTATTGCCTGTAGCCTTCCGGTCTGTTCCTACAAAAGGAGCCAATTCAAAACGTTTATCCGGCGTATTCTGTTCATGATTTACTGCCGATTCATAAATTGCTCCCGAAGTATTTTCCATCGCATAGGCATCCTTTTGACGATCGACAATGACCCGATATCCATAGCTTATTTCCATACAAAGCGGAATCCGTTGCTCTTCCTGTCTGGCAAATTCGTATTCCATGCTATACTCGGGTCCCGAAGTGAGATATTCCGGATCCAACCGATAACACCCACTTCCCGTCAGCAAATAGATATATTCGTCGATATTATACTTGTCCGTAAAAAATTTCAAGGAATAGGCCTCGTGCAAATCCGGCAAATAATTGGCCAGTATATCATAAGTCGGAATATATCTTTCGTCGGAAATACGAGCAATCATATCCAGTCTAACCCGTTTCTCCTCCCCTTCTTCACAAAGGACCATCCAGCCTTCCGTCGTCACAGAAGAAACATTGAGAATAAATTTGGCGGAGGTAGCGACTTCAGTCCTTAAATCGGTAACTTCCAGCCAGCAATTGTATTTTCCCGGAATTAATTTTGCAGGAATCACCAAGTCACGGTTCACTGCGGAATCCAACACTATCATTGTGCCTTCGGCTCCGCCGACAGTCGTCGGAGCCGCCAAATAACGATACGCATAATGGGGATTATCCGGCAGAATTTCACCTTCCAAAGCAGAAATCACACGAGGAATCACTCTTATCGTATCGGCGTTGGCTAAAACAGAAATTTCTTCGGGAACTTCCAGAGTTAGACTATTCACGGGTGAGTAATCATAATTCCCCTTATCGTCAAAGCAGGCGGAACAGATCATTCCTAAACCCACTATCCATATGCTAAGTAAATAGTTTATCTTCATGATTATCATTTTATTGAATCGGTCGTATTTCTTATTTTCATTCGTTTTCCGGCAACTAAAACTAGAGAGCATCGGTTTGATAGCGGGAGTAATCGACCTTATATCCCGATCCGAGTTGCATAAAAGAACCGTCCTCATCGTATACCGGTTTTCCATCGTCAGCCAGAGCCTGCAATTTATTCCGCATCAAAGTGGCTGCGTAATTAAATTTACCATAGGTAATAAGCGCCCCTTCTTGTCCGGCCTTTTGCCAATCCTGAATCGTCCATCCCATTATTTCATCCAGAAAATTGATTTTCTTCACCGAGAAATTCCCCAAAAAACGTTGAGCCGACAACCAAAAAAAGGGTTTCGTAATGATCTCGGAATACACCACTTTAAAACGGGTGGCATCCAGGGTATCACCTAAAGACGTTATCTCCGGCATCAATAAGCGAAAATCCTCGTTTTCCAGTAATTCTAATTCTATGGAGATCTTATTGTTAAATAATTTATCCGTTCTCTTTAAAATCAGCGGAAATGTGGTTTCGGAAACTGCTGCAGGAAAAACATATTCCTTTTCAAGCGGAATAAAGTCTTCCCCTTCAATAGCCGTTCCTCCGCAAACCTTCACCTGAAAAGTCCTGGGGCTCTGAGATACAAAACCCAGTAATTTTACCGGTATACTCACCGTATATTCTTTTATTTCAGGCAAAATATTTTGGAAACTGAACAATAACGAATCCTGCCACACCCTTTCACCGTTCAAAGTACGGCTAAAATACTGAAAATAAATTCCCGATATGTCATTGGGTTCCCCATCGTAGTACTGACGGTCATTTTCGCACCCCCATATCCCCAGGATCAGGAGCATATATATCCATTTTTTCATCGTATTATATTTTATATATCTATAAAATCGCCGGGCTGTCGTGTTTTCCGGCATTTTCTTTAATTTCTGTATTTCGTTTCGCTCTCGGGCAACGAAGGGACATATACCCCTTCCGTCATAGCAAGAGGATTTCCGGTCTGGGCAGAGACAATGGTTTTAAGATTTTTCCGCTTATAATAGAAGAATAACTGCCCTTCGCCTAAAAATTCCTTATGATATTCATGTTGTAAATGAGTTTCCATTTGATCCGATACCTTAAACAAGCCCCGGCTATTTCTTAAAGTATTCAGATATTCAAATGCATCGGTCTCATTGTCGCAACATTCGGCAGCAATCAAAAACATCTCACTCATTCTCACCAGAGGCATAAGGTTATTGAACAATTTCGATTCTTCCGCCTGCTTAAAACGGTAACACAACAAGGACTTATCCCCCGGCAATAAGGAAGGTTTCCACACAGAATAGCGATAATCCGCTTCTTCCCCGGCATACAATGCTTCAATGGTGCCGACGCGGGGCACAAGCAAACGAACCGAAGCATTTTCCTGATCGAAATAATCCTTATAGATGTCATTCCGCTCTGTATTAAACAAACCGAAAAGCATATCCGAAGAAAAGATCCGGTCCTGGCTTTTCTCATTTCCCAATATCTCGGTATAACCGGTAAAGGGATACCAATGTTCTCGTTCAGGATTTTCGATAAGCATACGGGCATATTTCAGGGCATTTTTACGATCGCCGGCATAGAGGTAAACCCGGGCTTCCAGGGCGAGAACTGCGTAATAGTTCAGTCTCAAGCTCCGGAAGGCATAAGTATTATCGGTTTCTTCCGCCATTTTCGGTCCCTCGGTCACCACCGGGTCTGCATCGGATAGTAAAACTTCCGCTGCTTTCAAATCGCGTAGAATTTTTCCATACAGCAAAGAGTCTGCCTGTAAGAGGTCAGGAACTTCTACGGTAGTTTTTTCAGCATAAGGAATGGCTAGAGCGGTTGGCTTTTCTGCATACACCGGACCGAAAAGCCGCAGCATATCGAAATGTAAAAAGGCCCTCAACGCCAAAGCTTCCCCTTTCACCAGTGCATACCCCTGCTCGGACAGAACCTTCCGTTGCGTCTCGGCATTCTCCAGGATGAGGTTGCAATTCAATATCAATTCATACACCGCATTCCAGGTTGCTTGTAAACGCCCTTTCGGATATTCCTCGGTAAACTTATATTCCGCCAGAACTTTATAATCTGCATTATCCTCGCTGACTTGATAGCGCTGAGCAAAAATATCGATCATCTCACAACTCAAGGTAAGACCGTATAACTCCGGCTTGATCATTTCGATATAAATTCCGTTCAACGCAGAGTAGAACCCTTTTTCAGTGTCGAACACTTTGTCTTCAATAACCTGATCGGCGGGTTTTACGTCCAGCCAGTTATCGCATCCCCAATTTCCTGCCAAAAATAACAGGAATAATAACCATTTATCGATTGTTTTCATCTGTATAGTTTTTATCCGTTAAAATGCTGCTGATAATGAAAAAGATACCGACCGGGCAAAGGGATAGGAAGTACCTCTTTCGGTCTTTATAGAGGATATTCTGAAAATATCGTTCATATAGGCGTTCAGTCGGAGTGACCGTAATCCTATTTTCCTTACCGTCGACGGTTCGAACTCATATCCTACGCGAAAACTTTCCAAAGCGATGGAATTATCCTTTTCGACAAACCGCGAAGACATAGGGGTTCCCTCCGTCAATGAAATCCCTTTAAAAGGAGCGACATCCCCCACTTTTTGCCAACGGTCGTACAGGGCACGCTTATCCTGATTGCGGCTCAAACCGGCAAATGAAATATTTTCCACCTTATTATACAAAGCCTGATTGAAAGCTTTGCCTCCCCAACGATAGCGAAAATCCAGGTTAAAGCTAAATCCTTTGTAGGACAAAGAGGTTCCCACGACTCCTTCTACTTTTGAACGTCCAATCCCTACTTTAACTTCATCACTATAGTCGAAATCGAAGGTATAGGTACCGTCCTTACGGATAAATATCTCCTTTCCTGTCGCAGGGTCTATACCATGCGAACGTACCGCATAAAGCGCATCGGGATCGGCTCCGTCATAATAACGGGTGAGATTGACATCTTTATTCGACTCATTAAATTTATCCAAAGCATTGCCGATATGGCTGTATTTAGTATGCTGAGTTCTGAAATTATAGCGCAATGACCAGACAATACGTTCAGCCGGCTTATAAACCGGAGAAAAAACCAACGTCCCGTTCCATCCTCTGGAAGTCTGCTTTCCCAAATTCGTCATCACCGTTTCCCTACCCAAAGAAGCGGGAACATTTATGCTTACCAGCATGGGATCGGTAACCTTATCGAAATAATCCACATTGATAGACAAGCGGTTTTTCATCATCGCCACATCGAGGCCTATATTCTTATCCAGGGTGGTTTGCCATTTTAAGTCGGGATTTCCGAGACTATTCAACAAAACCCCCTGTTCAAAATAATTAGACCGATACGTTTGAAAAGTATAAGTCGAAATGGTTTGGTAAGAACTGAAATTTTGATTCCCGGGATTCCCGATAGAGCCACGCACTTTCAGCAGGGTTATTCCAGCCGGTTGAGTACTCATGAAATTTTCATGATGTAAATTCCAGGCCAGGCCAACCGACCAGGTATGGGTATATCGCTTGTTCGTACCGAATACGGATGAACCGCTCAAACGCCAGGTTAAATCAAACAAATACCTGTCTTTCAATGAATATCCGCCGTTGGCATAAGCGCTTAAAGAGCGGCTGGCACTTTCGCTAAAAGCAGGTTTTCCGTTTTCGGGATAGCCTTTTGAAAAAGCAGGAGTATCGAAATCTCCTTTCGGAAAACCAATGGCCGAATAACCATTCATTACATTTTCGGCTGAATGAATGTTTCCTCCGGCCACCAGATTGATCCGGTGGATATCCCTGAACAGATAACCCAAAGAGGCCGTAATTTCCGCTTCATAAGTAAGGCCTTTACTATTACGGTAGGTCAGGGAACCTTTTTCCAGGCTACTTTTCTCGTCGAACTGAGTATCTTCGGGCGAAGTGAAATTATCGGTTTCCGTAATGCTTTTGGTCACCCCGAAACGGGCACGGATTTTCAAAAAAGTGACCGGATTATATTCTGCATTGAAATTATTGGTCACTCCGAACATGCGGCCTCTTTTCCGGCTATTAAGCGAGGCATTCCACAAAGGATTCAATACTTTTGCGTAATCACTATACTCCAACCATTTTTCAAGAGATCCGTCCTCCGATCTCTTTTTGTAATAAGGGTTAGCTTCGGCATAAGCCGAGTATTCCACAATGGGGTCGTGGGTAGAATTGTAATTCAGCGTTAATTTATTACTGAAAAGAAATCGGTTTTTGCGATAAATAAGATCCAGATTACCGCTGAATACATTCCGCTGCGATTCCTTCATCACTCCCGATATACCATTATAGCTGACTCCTATCCCATACCGCATATTATCGTCTCCTCCTTCTGCATAAACGGAATGTCG
>CAJKZL010000039.1 GCA_905204385.1 uncultured Odoribacter sp.
TTAGCAATAAACCTGATAGTGAAGGCTCAACAGGATCCCCAGTTCAGCCAGAACATGTTCAATCATATGACGGTGAATCCGGCATTTGCAGGCTTGCAAAATAAATGGGTAATATCGGGAATTTACCGGAATCAGTGGCAATCGATGCCGGATGCTCCTGAAACTTACGCTTTGAATGTAGATGCTCCTTTGCGGATCGTGGGCTGGGACGGAGGTTTCGGTTTGAATGTTCTGAAAGATAAACTCGGTTTGCAGAGTGCCTTGCAGATCATGTTGAATTATTCATTTAAACAAACGTTCCGTTGGGGCGTTTGGAGCGTTGGGATAAAAGTAGGGATGGTAAACGAAAAAATCGGGGCGGACTGGTATATTCCGGAAAGTGGAGAACATAAACCGGCCGTAGATGATCCTGCTCTCAATCAGGAGGATGTTTCTAAGATCCTTTTCGATATGGGGGCCGGAACGTTTCTGAACGGAGAAAATTTTTATACCGGACTGGCGGTGTCGCATTTGACAAAACCCCGGTTTACTGTCGGACAGAGCGGAGAGTTTTTTTTGACTCCCCATTTATATTGGACAGGGGGATATGCCATTCGGCTCACTCCGGTTTGGGACATACAGCCTTCTGCCTTTCTGGTTACCGATTTTGTGAGTGTCCAGTATACTTTGAATGCCAATGCGGTTTATAAAAAGAGGTTGTGGGGAGGAGTTTCCTATCGTTGGGAGGATGCGGTGGTGTTCATGGGAGGAGTGATGTTCCGGAATCTGGCGATGGGATATAGTTATGACTGGAGTGTTTCCGAGGTGGGAAAGTATACCGGAGGTTCGCACGAGGTTACTTTATCTTATTGCTTCGGACAGCAGGGCGAGAAACGACGGAAGATATATAAAAGTGTAAGATTTTTGTAAAGTTAATATATTATGTGCAAAAAATGGTTCGCAATACTCTTTATTGTTGCCTATTTCATATCCTGTTCGCCTTACAAAGGAGGGGGAGAATTGACTGGTAGCCGTAAATCCAGAAAATGGTTTGAGCCTCAACCCTATGGCATGGTGTTGATACCGACCGGGAGTTTGAATATCGGAAATAACGATGAAGATATAACCTGGGCGATGTCGGCGACAGCCAAGACCGTTTCCATTCCGGCATTTTGGATGGATGAAACGGAGATCACCAATAATGAATATCGTCAGTTTGTGGCTTGGGTGATCGACTCGATCCGAAGGCAGCGGTTGGCCGACGAGGGATACGAAGAGTTTTTAATGCATGAACGTAAAGGAGAACTGCTCGATCCTCCCCGTTTGAATTATGAGACCCGCATCGATTTGCGCAAACAGGAATATCGGGAGGCTTTGGCGGGAATGACGTATCAAGGCGATGATGATCGTTCGGTAAACGGTGGTGAACTGGACGTACGGAAGCTGGAATACGCTTTTACCTGGTATGATTTCACCCAGGCTGCTCAAAACGACCGTTTCTATGATCCGGAAACGGGTACCTATAAAGGCGGATTTGTGATCAATGCAGACGGGGAAAAAGAACCGGTAAAAGGGCGGGCGTCGTTTATCCTGAAGAAAAAAGTAAAAGTTTATCCGGATACGCTTTGCTGGTTGAAAGACCTGACCTATTCTTATAATGAGCCTTTTGTGCAGCAATATTTTACTCATGTAGGTTACGATAATTATCCGGTGGTGGGAGTCAATTGGCATCAGGCCCGGGCTTTTTGCCACTGGAGGACTCAATATTTTAATGCCGGCGCCGGTGTACGGGTGCAGGAATGGCGCTTGCCCAATGAAGCGGAATGGGAATATGCCGCCCGCGGTGGGCTGATGGGAGCTAAATATCCCTGGGGCGGGCCTTATACCCGGAATGAAAAGGGATGTTTTCTGGCTAATTTCAAACCTCTGCGTGGTAATTATGTCAGCGATGGCGGTTATATTACCGTGCCGGTAGGCACTTATGCCCCGAATGGTTATGGATTGTACGATATGGCCGGAAACGTTTCGGAATGGACCGGTGACGCATTTGATGTGTCGGCATATCAGGTTACTCACGATTTGAACCCTTATTATCAGAGGAGTCCTAATTAGACGGATAATAAAATTTCCAAGCGTAAGACCATACGCGGTGGATCGTGGAAAGATGTCGCCCATTATCTGCAATGCGGGGTGAGGGATTATGAATATGCAGATTCGGCCAGATGTTTTATCGGCTTCAGGACAGTTAGAACCAGAATTGAATATTAAAATAGAGAAAGCTATGAGATTTTTTCAGACCAAGGCATACAAAGTCATTATGAACTATGTTTACGGTTGGGGTGCCGCTGTAGTGATTTTAGGTGCTTTATTTAAAATTATGCATCTTAAAGGTGCAGGTTGGATGTTGATAATAGGCATGTCGGTGGAAGCTATTATCTTCTTTTTGTCCGCTTTTGAACCGGCTTTGGAGCATTATGACTGGTCGCGCGTATTTCCGGCTCTGGGTAAGGGGCACAAGGAACTGGAGGACGGAGATGCGAATGGAGTCCAAATGCCTTTAGGAATGGCAGCCGGAGCCGGAGCGGTTTCCTCGCCGGCAACGGTGACGGGGAAGATCGATCTGGGACTGGAAGCAGAGGATCTGACCAAACTGAAAGAAGGGATAAATAAAATCGCTGTGACAGCTGACAATTTTGCGGATATGGTGGAAAAAACTCCCGATGTCGCTCAGCAAGTAAATGCTGTGTCGGCTTCTTTCGAAGAGTTGGAACAACATACCCGTGAGATGAGTAAAGCTTTGCAGCATTCTGCGGAGGGCTTTTCGACCGGATGTAACGAAGTCAATAAAATCTTATTGCAGTCGGCTCAGGAGCTTACGGCTCGGGTAAAGGAAAATTGTGAACGTTTGGCAGATAGTATGGGATCATCCGCATCCGGTTTCAGTGCGCTCGGCAAATTGATGGAAGACCAGTTGCAACAACTCCAAACGAATACAGGCAATTATACCCAACAGTTGGCGGGGATGAATAAAAATATCGGTGCGTTGAATGCTTTGTATGAAATTCAGATCGGTGAAACCCGGAGTTGTCTGGATACTTTCCGGGGCATGCAGGGGAATATGGGAGAAATGTTGGAACATGTCGCCGTAAGCTTGGATAGCGCAAAGTTATTCAAAAAGGAATCGGAGCAGTTGGCTAACAATGTGGCTTCTCTGAATGCCGTATATGGAAATATGTTGAGCGTGGTAAATAATAATTAAGAGAATTTTCGATGGGAACGAAAAACTGCCCTGAAACACCGAGGCAAAAAATGATCGGTATGATGTATCTGGTGCTGACTGCCATGTTGGCATTGAATGTATCGGCTGATGTATTGAATGCCTTCACCAAGGTGCAACAGGGATTAACGTCTACTATAGCCAATTTTGGCAAGAAAAATGCTGAGTTATACAATGACATCGAAATGGCTTATAACCTGAATCAGACTAAAGTGGCTGCTGTCAGGGAGAAAGCTTCTCAGATCCGGAAAGCAACCCGGGAATTGACCGAATATATCGAACAGACCAAGGTGGAAATGGTGAAGGTGGCGGATGGAGAAGATGCCGATGTCATGAATATAGAAGCTAAAGATAACCTGGATGTGGGAGGACAGGTGATGCTGGTACAGGGAAAGGGAAAAGAATTGAAAAAAAGAATTACGGCCTACCGCGAACTATTGGTTGGATTTATTGCCGCGAAAGATTCTGTATTGCGGAATTCCGTCCTCAGTCACCTGGAAACAGATGATCCTAAACCGGTGGACGGAGAATTTAAATCGTGGGAAACCTCTAAATTCGAGGCTATCCCCTTAGTAGGGGTGGTGACGATTCTGACCATGTATCAGGCAAATATTTTGAGTGCGGAATCCGATGTGGTGAAATATCTGTTTTCTTCCATGGATGCAGAGTCATTTAAATTCAACAAATTGGAGGCTTTGGTTATTCCTGAGTCGCGTTATGTCCTCAAAGGGGAAGCTTTTAAAGCCAGGGTGATGCTGGCCGCTATCGATTCTACCCAGAAACCTCAGATTATGGCTAATGGAAGGGAGTTGGCTTATCAAGGGGATGTCGCTACCTTTACAGAAACGGCCACCTCTACCGGTTTCAAAAAATTGAAGGGGGTCATCAATTATATCACTCCCTCCGGAACAACCTTGCCCAGAGAATTTGAAATGGAATATGAGGTAGCGGATCCGGCAGTTGTGATTTCTCCGACAAAAATGAATGTATTCTATGCCGGGGTGGATAATCCCGTTTCCCTGGCTGCTCCCGGAATTTCTCCGGATGTAATCGAACCCAGGATCACCAATGGAACGATCCGGAAAATGGAAAACGGAAGTTATATCGTTCGTCCTACTGTTGTCGGCAAAGAGTGTGCTATCACTGTTTTTGCCAATATTCAGGGACAAAAAAGGGAATTGCAAACCCAAATATTCCGGGTGAAGGATGTGCCTGATCCTGTAGCGAAGGTAAATGGTATGAGAGGGGGAAAAATACGTAAGAATCTGCTGGTAGCTGCCGGACAGGTGGATGTGGATATGGAGAATTTTGACTTCGACATGAAGTTTTCAGTGGAGAATTTCAGTGTATATACCGTCGTAGACGGGTATGTACAGGAAGAAACAAATTCGCGAAAGGCTTTGTTCAGTGACGCTCAGTTGCGACTGATCAATAAGTTAAAACGGAATCAAGCCCTGACCATCGATAATATCATCGTGAAAGGACCCGACGGGACTACGCGAAAGCTACCTTCCATATCATTCAGGATTGACTAATTATTCGGTTATGAAGAGTAAAGTTATATTTATTGCTTTGATCGCTGTGATGACTGTCGGTCATTTACAGGCCCAGACGTCCAAAGCTTTTTTTGAGAGTGTCGTAAAAAATGAGGATACCCAGGAAAAAGCCCCGCTTCCCTTTCCTCATGTCGAAGCACAGGATGTGGTGTGGTCTAAAACCGTCTGGCGTGAACTTGTTCTCCGTGAAAAAATGAATCTGCCGCTCTATTATCCGACAGAACCCATGGATGGCCGTATGTCCTTGATCGACGTACTGATGGACGGAATCGAAAATTCATTTAAGATTGCTTATGAAGACGATGAGTTGACAACTCCTCTGACGCTGGACGAAATTAAAGAAAAATTCGGAGCTTCTCTGGATACTTTGTGGAAAAGGGATTCTACCGGAAAGATGGTGGCCGTTCCCGTTGAAAATGAAATTCATACCGACGAGGTGAAACGGTTGCAGGTGAAAGAACTATGGTATTTTAATAAGCGCACTTCCCGCATGGAAGTACGCATTATAGCTCTTTGCCCGATCCGGGAATATACCAAGGATGAAGACGGATTACTGAAAAGAGAGTTGTTCTGGATCGATTATGGCGATTTCAGTTATCTTTTGGTTAAGCAATTGGTGTATTATTTCAAGAACGATGCCTTGCGACTGATTCTGGATGATGTTTTTCTGAAAAGATATTTCAGTTCCCGCATCATTAAAGAAACCAATCCTTACAACAACCGGGCCATTCAATCTTATGCCACAGGCATGGATGCCATTCTGGAATCCGACCGGGTGAAAAAAGAAATTTTTGATTACGAACAGGAACTATGGGAATATTAGGAAAGTAATCACTCTGTCAGAAATATTCCATAAGGTATAAATAAACCAGGTAACCGAATCCTTGCGACTCAGTTGCCTGGTTTTATTTTTGCTGAAGCCTCTTTGTTCCGGCAAGCTATCGAATGAATAGACTGCGTAGGCTTTTCCCTGCGACGTTGCCATTGGTTTGGAAGAGATTTTCCCTTTATGTCGGAGACTTATTTTTTCAGCCGGAAAGCTTTTTCGAACCGTTTTATCTTATCTTCGTCTTTGCGGTGACATATCATCAGGTAATTGTCTTTTTCTGCAATAATCAGATTATCGACTCCCTGAACAATGACATTCTTTCTGGGAGGGACGTTGACGATGCAATCATGGGCATCGTTCAGGACGACTTTATCCGAATTGGAAACATTGTTGGCTTCATCTTTTTCACATAAAGCGTGGAAGGCGTGCCAGGTACCCACGTCTGACCAGCCGAAATGGCCTTTCAGGACATATACATTCTGAGATTTTTCCATGATGCCGACATCTATCGAGACATTGTGGCATTGTCCATATACACTTTTAATAAAATTCGGCTCTCCGGGGGTATTGAGTTTACTGTCGGTGGTGAATAGGGCTTGTAAATCGTACATATAGGTTTTGAATTCCTGAATAATATCCTGTACCCTCCAGATAAAAATCCCTGCGTTCCACAAAAATTCATCTGAATCGTAAAACATTTTAGCCATCTCTGCACTCGGTTTTTCGGTGAAAGTTATCACCGCAGAAATTTTTTGGCTGTTGTCATTGGATTTTACCTGTATATAGCCGAATTCGGTTTCCGCCAGGGTGGGAGTAATTCCCTGTTTCCAGGTCGGCCAGATAGGCTGCATCATTACAAATGAAGTGATCGGAGGGAAGGGTGATCATGAAAGCCTGGGGATTAATTCCCTGGATTTTGTAGGCTGCATAGGCGATGCAAGTAGCGGTATTGCGGACATACGGTTCTTTTAAGATATTTTCGTTGGGAATTTCAGGTAGTTGTCTTTTGGTGATGCTTTCATATTCCTCTCCCGTCACAATAAAAATGTGATGATTGGGAAAAATCTGGGCAACCCGTTCGTAGGTCTGACGGATGAAACTTTTCCCGGTGTGGAGAATATCTGAAAATTGTTTGGGACAACGCCGGTTACTTACGGGCCAGAAACGGTTGCCAATGCCTCCGGCCATAATTACGCAGTAAGAATTTGGATTCATTCGTATGATATTAAAAGGGTTTAACTCTAAATACTCTCCTTCAAAAGATATACCAAATATAGTACTTTTTTTTAATTCGGTCTTTAAATTGGAAATTGTATTCCCTTCGCTCTTTCATATCTCCTATGCGGCCCGGGTTTTGCTCCGATTTATTTTTTACTTTTTCTTTTACTTCAGAAACTTTATAAACGCTACCGGCCGTAAATCCATGAATAATTTATATTTTTACCTTGAATTTCCGGAAATGGATAAAATGGCCGGTAAAGTAATTTCCAAAGGCAGGAATATGAAGTTTTTATATAGATTGGGGTTATACATTATTTTTATCAGAAAGGCTTTTTCCCGTCCGGAAAAAAGGAGCGTTTATCTGAAGGAACTCCTTGCTGAGTTCGAGAAACTAGGCTTGAACTCTATTGTACTGGTAGTCATCATTTCGTTTTTTATCGGAGCAGTTTTGACCTTGCAAACAGCTTACAACATGCAAAGTCCTCTGTTGCCTCGCTATCTCATCGGTTATTTGACCCGGGAAACGATGTTGCTGGAGTTTTCGTCTACGATCGTAAGCCTGATTCTGGCGGGGAAAATCGGGAGTAATATTGCTTCAGAGATCGGGAGTATGCGGATAACGGAACAAATCGAAGCTTTGGAGGTGATGGGGGTAAATTCCATTTCGTACTTGGTAGGACCGAAAATTGTAGCTTCTTTTGTGATCAATCCCATTTTATATATTTTCAGCGTTTTCATCGGGATACTTGGGGGTATTATCTCCGGGTTGGTCAGCGGTGTAGTGAATTTTGAGGATTTTGTGTATGGTCTGCATTTTTCTTTCAATCCTTATTATGTCACTTATTCGATCGTCAAAACCCTTTTCTTCGCTTTTATCTTTACCTCCATTCCGGCTTTTTATGGATATTATGTGCAGGGGGGAGCCCGGGAAGTCGGTAAAGCCGGAACGAAAGCGGTAGTGGATAGCAGTATTGCCATCCTTACTGCCAATCTTATATTAACTCAGATAATGTTGTAATGATACGGGTAGAAGGATTAAGTAAATCGTTTGAAAACAAGGTCGTCTTATCGGACATCAACGTTACGTTCGAGACCGGGAAAGTAAACCTGATCATCGGCAAAAGCGGATCCGGCAAAACGGTATTGCTCAAATCGCTGATCGGATTGCATACGATCGATCAAGGACATATCTATTACGGTGACCGGGACCTGACAAAAATGAATACCCGTCAGATTAAGAAACTGAGGGAAGAAATCGGCGTTGTTTTCCAGGGAGGGGCTTTGTTCGATTCCCTGACGGTCCTGGAAAATGTGATGTTTCCATTGAACCTCTTTTCCGACTATTCGGAGAAGGAAAAAAAAGAACGGGCGATCTTTTGTTTAAGACGCGTAGACCTGAAAGATGCAGAAAATTTTTATCCTTCGGAAATCAGCGGAGGCATGAAATAAAGGGTAGCTATCGCCAGGGCTATCGTGCTGGACCCTAAATTTTTGTTTTGTGATGCGCCCAATTCTGGACTCGACCCTCTGACTTCTATCGTCATCGATAATTTGATCAGTGAGATTACGCACGAATATCATATGACCACGGTGGTCAATACGCATGATATGAATTCGGTATTCGAGATCGGGGAAAATATCGTATTTATTCATGAAGGACGTAAAGAGTGGGAGGGAACCAAAGAGATGATCGGACATACGGACAACCGCTACTTGAACGATTTTATTTTTTCATCGGAACTGTTTAAGAAAATAAGGAATGTACTATGACGAAAATGATTTTTAGATCCCTGATGTGCTTTGTGCTTTTGACCGGGCTTTGTGCTTGCAGCCAAAAAGTTCCTTTGGATAAGGATCGGTTTACCGCTTTATTGATCGATATGCACAAGGTGGACGGAACATTGGCGGTTAACCGCGGGTTGCGGGGCAATGACGAACTGAAAAATTATTCTTACTATAACGATTTATTCAAAAAATATGGCATCACCCGGGCGGATTTCGATTCGTGTATGTATTATTATTCCGCTCAGACCGTCCAATTCTCTAAAATGTACGACGTCATTCTGGATAGTCTGAACAGGCAACTTACGGCAGTAGATAAGGTGTTGAATCTTTTGAAGGCCAATGATTCGCTGAATTATTTTCCCATTGCCGATACCTTGCATCTGGATACAGTTTATACGGTGAACATCGATAGCATCGTCCCGGGACTTTATAAATTCAATACCACCCTGCAATTCGATTCTTTGAGTAAAAACCGCAACCGCCGCATTGCTGCGTATTTTATTTCTGCCGACGATAAAGATACCTTGCGTGTGCGGGACATCATCGTCAGCCCGGATACCTTGCAGCGTACTTACAATTGGTCGCAATATGCCGACTCCGTATACAGTCGGTTGGTGATTAATTATATGGAAATCATTCCTCCCGAACAGCGGCCCAAGACCTATAAAAATGGGAAAGTGGTGAAGCCTTCTAAAAAGGAAAAAGAGATCGATCTGAAGGAGTTCGGAGGAAAAGCATGGGGAAATCAGTTGTTCCGGCCATATATCTCCCGGGAAACGGAGAACCGGCTGAAACAGGGATTACGCCGTAGATAATATCCAAAATATGCGCAAGATAGCTGCAAATTATATTTTTTTGCCAGGCTTCCCTTTGATTAAAAACGGTTATGTGATTTTTTGCGAAGGACAGGAAGCAGAGGTAAGGGATACCGGAGGAGAAATACGTGAATTCGCCGGACTGGAGTTTTATGGAGGAATGATTGTTCCAGGCTATGTTTACGGGAATACGGAACGATTTATTCCAGGAAGTCCGTTATTGCCTGTCTTGGAGGAATTATACCTGGAACATGGAAAAGATTATCGGCGTTAGGCGCTTGTGGAGGGGGCGGAACTTAGGGATCTGATATGGACGAACCATTCCCGGATCAGCTATTTATAAACGTGGGTTTATGCCTGGATTGCGCTGTGGTGAGCGGGTTTAAAAAGACGGAAGAGGAGACGAAAAACGTTTCCGTTGAAATAATCGGTGCCAGGGTATCTTTTTTAGGGTGATTGTTCAGATAAAAAATTAACTTTGCTAAATGATGAACCCATTGTACATTTGCATTTTTGCAGTTCCGAACGGGATCATCCGGTAGGAGGTAAGTGTCGTACACGGCATTCGTTGAAGGTGGAGAAGATAGTCAACATGGACAACAATAAAACGAATAGATATGAATAAAGTATTATTAATGATTTTAGACGGTTGGGGAATCGGTAAGCAGGATGCTACCGATGCGATTTACAATACCCCGACTCCTTTTATGACTTCTTTGTCGGAGAAATATCCGCATTCCACTTTACTGACTTGTGGGGAAAATGTAGGTTTACCCGACGGACAAATGGGAAATTCAGAGGTCGGGCACCTGAATATCGGTGCCGGCCGGGTGGTGAATCAGGATTTGGTCCGCATCAATAAAGCATGCCGGGATAATTCCATTTTGCAGAATCCTGAAATCGTCAAGGCTTTTACTTATGCCCGCGATAATAAAAAGCAGGTTCACTTTATGGGCTTGGTATCCGATGGAGGAGTACATAGCTCATTGGAGCATTTGAAAAAATTGTGTGACGTTTCCAAAGAATACGGCATAAAGAAGACCTTTGTACATTGCTTTATGGATGGGCGGGATACCGATCCGAAAAGCGGTCTAGGCTTCATCAAAGAGTTGAAAGCTCATATGGATAAATCCACCGGGCGCATAGCGTCTGTCGTCGGCCGTTATTACGCGATGGACCGGGACAACCGCTGGGAAAGAGTAAAAGAAGCTTACGATTTGATTGTGAATGGCATCGGTACTCAGACGCAGCATGTGGAAGTGAGTATACAGCAGTCTTACGATGAAGGGGTGACCGACGAATTTATCAAACCGATCGTACATGTAGGAAGTGACCGTCGTCCGGTGGGAGTGATAGAGCCGGGGGATATGGTTATTTTCTTCAACTATCGGAATGACCGGGCGAAAGAATTGACTATCGCTCTGACTCAAAAAGATATGCCGGAATACGGTATGAAGACTATGCCCTTGTATTATTGTTGCATGACTCCCTATGATGCAACTTTCCAGGGATTGCATATTCTGTTTAACAAGGAAAATGTAGAAAATACGCTGGGAGAAGTGGTAAGTAAAGCCGGATTGAAGCAGTTGCGCATTGCTGAAACTGAAAAATATGCTCATGTTACTTTTTTCTTCAATGGCGGACGTGAAGCGCAGTTTGAAGGAGAAAGCCGTATTTTGGTTCCTTCTCCTAAAGTGGCTACCTACGATCTGCAGCCGGAAATGTCTGCACCGGAAGTGGCAGAGAAACTGGTCGAGCAATTGAATGCCCGATCTGCCGATTTTGTATGCCTGAATTTTGCTAACGGCGATATGGTAGGACATACCGGCGTGTATCCTGCTATCCAAAAGGCTGTAGCTACGGTGGATAGCTGTGTGGAGAAGGTAGTTACGGCAGCAAAAGCCAACGGATATGACGTTCTGATTATTGCAGACCACGGTAATGCGGATAACGCTGTTAATCCGGATGGAACGCCGAATACCGCTCATTCCTTGAACCCCGTACCTTGCATTTGGGTTACGGAAACCCAAGGAAAGAAGTTAAAGAATGGGGTGCTGGCCGATGTGGCACCGACTCTTTTGGAAATCATGGGGGTTGCTCAACCTGCTGAAATGACCGGAAAGAGTTTGATCCAAGGATAATACAGATGAATGGATAACGGTGGGCTGTAATGCAGAACTTTCCCTCCGGTGAATGTTAGTTCCGGCTGCCGTTATTCATTTGTCCTTTCATTTTATTTATGATTCAGATTGAGAATACCCTGGTAAGTTTCGATATTTTCGAGAAAAAATTTTGTTGTGATTTACAACAATGTAAGGGAATATGTTGTGTGGATGGAGATTCCGGAGCTCCTTTGGAAAAGGGGGAAATTCGGAAAATCGAAAAAAATTATGCTGCAGTAAAGAATTTCATGACTCCTGCTGGGATAAAAGCGGTGGAAGAGCAAGGCTTCTCGGTCGTTGATAGCGAAGGTGATGTAGTAACGCCATTGGTAAACCAGAGAGAATGTGCCTATGCAATAGAGGAAAAAGGCGTTTGCTGGTGTGCTATCGAAAAGGCGTGGACCCTGGGTAAATCGGATTTCCGTAAACCTCTTTCCTGTCACTTGTACCCTATTCGGATCACCCGTTATCCTGAATTTGAAGCTTTGAATTATAACAAATGGGATATTTGCGGTTGTGCCCGTTTGAAAGGCGAGCAACTGGGGGTGCCTCTTTATCGGTGTTTGAAAGAAGCATTAATAGCCCGCTATGGAATATGCCGCCCGGCAGATCGAATCGGGACGAATAGAAATTCCCAGTCGGTAGCTAATTTCCTCCTATGAAGAGGAGAGGATCGCCAAAATATGGGCTTTGGCCGGAAGAAATTCTGTCTTTTTGTTTAGAACAGGATTTTGAATATTTTTTTCTTATTTTATTTGCAAAGTCAGAGTTTCTCCTTATCTTTGCAGCGCAAAAGCAAATGGTGGATGTAGCTCAGTCGGTTAGAGCGTCGGATTGTGGTTCCGAAGGTCGTCGGTTCGAGCCCGATCTTCCACCCCTTTAATCATGAAGCAGTTATTCGAAAGATAACTGCTTTGTGGTTTTCAGCTTATCCGGATTAAGGAACTCCGAACAACGTGTAGA
>CAJKZL010000040.1 GCA_905204385.1 uncultured Odoribacter sp.
ATCCGGAGGTGTACGACCGCTATTAATTATGGTAGCTGCCTCTTTCCGGACAGGAGAAACCCCGGATGCTGACTGGTGGATACGGCCGGAAAAATCATTTGGTCCTCCGGTTGCTGAAAGACCCGATGCCTTCTGAACGGTTAGACCTACAGAAAGAGTTATTACTGAAGGGTGTGGAGGAAGATTCGGGTGACCAGGGCATATGGGGATTACAATCCTCCGGAAAGCTGAAGGAAAAGATGAGGGGTCCCTATGCTATCCGGATGTATGCTTCTTCGGAAGATGGCCGTTATTATTTGTGGACGCAGGAAAGTTTCCGCGAGTTCCGGGATTTTTGGTTTTCTGATGCCGGTTTCAGGCATCCGCGACGATTGACAGAGGCTAATCCGCAGCAAAAACAATATGCCTGGGGAAGGAGCCGGATGGTGAAATGGATGAGAGCGGATGGGGAGATAAACCAGGGGGTGCTTTATCTGCCGGAGGATTACGATTCTACCAGAACCTGGCCTGTATTGGTACAGTTCTACGAAACTCATACGGATGCGCTGCATACTTATTTTATTCCTTCTCTGAGCCGGGGGATGTTGGATATTCCCACCTGTGTCAGCCGCGGGTATGTGGTGGTTATGCCGGATGTGCATTTCAGGGTCGGAGAGCCCGGACAGAGTAGTTATGAGGCTGTCGTCAGTGGAACAGAAATGCTGATTCGGGCAGGAATTGCTGATCCGCAAAGAATAGCCTTACAGGGACACAGTTGGTCCGGTTGCCAGGGTGCTTATCTGGTGGGACAGACTTCCCTTTTCCGTTGTGCCATTCTTGGGGCTGCTGTGGTGGATATGGTGTCGGCTTACGGAGGAATCCGGAAAGGCAACGGGCAGCCCCGGATGTTTATGTATGAAGAAACCCAGTCGCGAATGGGGAAATCCATTTGGGAAGATCCGGAAGCCTACATCCGGAATTCTCCTCTGTTTTATGCGGATCGGATTACGACTCCTCTGTTGTTATTCCATTGTGATGCAGATGAAGCGGTACCCTATTCACAGGGTATGGAGTTTTATTTTGCCATGCGCCGGTTGCAAAAGCCTGCCTGGCTCTTGAATTATAAAGGAGAAGGCCATTTTTTATCCCATCGGGAAGCGATGAAGGACTGGACACAACGGATGTTGCAGTTTCTGGATCACTATTTGGCGGGTCAGCCCGAACCTTTGTGGATGAAAGAAGGGATTACGCTGGATGAACGGAAAACAGATCTGAAATTACGTATTCCCTGATCTTATTCTTAATAAAATGTTATAGAGGGGGATTGCGAATCACAAATATTGGTTAAGAGGGTTGGAAAAAGCTTGGATTTCTATGATGTTTTATAAATTACCGCATCATTTACCAAACTTTTTAAAACCATTATGAAGAAACTAATACCTTTAATTGTTTGCCTGTTTGTCAGTGCAATCACATTTGCTCAGGGTGGAGTAGATTTTCAGCACCTGACTTTCGATGAGGCTTTGGCAAAAGCAAAAGCTGAGAAAAAACTAGTATTTGTAGATTGCTATACTACCTGGTGTGGTCCTTGTAAGCATATGACAAATGAGGTTTTCCCTCAGGAAAAAGCCGGAGAATATTTTAATCCCCGTTTTGTGTGCGTTAATTTTGACATGGAATAAGGCGAAGGAATCGATCTGAAGAAAAAGCTGGGAGTGAGAGCTTATCCTTCATTTTTTATCATCCGTCCTGACGGAACCGTTCAGCAAACCGTTGTCGGAGGAGGTGATTTAGACGGTTTCTTTCAGAGAATAGAGAAGGGACTGAAAGAAAAGACCTCTTTGCTGTATCTTGAAAAACAGTACAAGAAAGGAAAAATGAATAATAAGCAGTTGATGGCTTATTATGAAGCTTTGTCCGACGCTTATGATAAAGCAAATTCTGAAAAAGTACTGAAAGAACTGCAATCCAAATTGACAAATAAAGAAAAACTGAAACCTGAATTCTGGTCTCTTTTTGAAGACAAGCAGGCAGGAACTCCTGAATTTGATTTCGTTCTGGCTAATTTACCGGCTTTTGAAAAAAATCTGGGAAAAGCCAAATTGGATGAATATCTTTATAAAGGCTTTTACTCTGCTATCAATTCCGGTCCTGGCAGAAAAGGGAATACTGTCCATATAGCCGACCTGGAAAAACAGATTTCGAACCTGAATATGGAGAAGAAAGCCGATCTGTTGAAATTCTGTCAGATTGGGGATGCTGCTGCTCAGGGAAATGTTGCCCAGCTGTTATCTATATTGGAACCACAAGCGGCTAATATAAGTGGGGATGAACTTTGGCTGGTTGCAAGCGTTCTTCAGAAAACTTCCAAAAATGCCAGCAAAGAGCAATTGAATCGATATGTAGCTCTGGGAGAAAAAATTCTTGCCAATCCGGCGAATGAAAAGATGAAAGTTTATCTGGAGAGAAGTTTCGATAATTACAAGAAAATGGCCCATGTCGGAGTTTATTTCGAAGAGCTGACTCTGGAGCAAGCTATGGCCAAAGCTAAGCAACAAGGTAAATATTTGTTTATTGATTGCTATACTTCTTGGTGTGGCCCTTGTAAAAACATGACAGCTAATGTATTCCCGCAGGAAAAAATGGGTGATTTTATGAATCCGAAATTTATCTGTGTCAAATACGATATGGAAAAAGGCGAAGGACCTGAAATTGCTAAAAAATTCGGAGTCCGGGCTTATCCTACTTTTGTCATGTTGAAGCCGGATGGTTCCCTCCAGCATATTATGGTTGGCGGTGGAGAAGCTGACAAATTTATCGAAAGACTCACTGAGGGACTCGATGATACGAAAGCTTTTGGTGCGTTGGATGCTAAATATAAAGATGGAGAACGGGACAAAGCATTTATGGTTCAGTATGTAAAATGTTTATCCAAACTGTATTCTTCTGAAGCTCCGAAAGTAGCTGTCGAATTATACGGCTTATTGAATGATGATGAAAAAGTAAGCAATGACTATTGGTTCCTTTTTGAAAATAGTGAACTTGCTCCTGACGGATCTGAAGCTGCCAAATATTTAGTGGTCAACCGTGAAAAATTCAATCAGAGCATAGGTAAGGAAAAAGTGGATAAACGTTTGTCCAAGGGGTTCGAACAGAAATTGATGATGATTCTGTACGGACGGGATACAAAAACTACCGCTAAAGAGCTGGATCAGATGAAAAAAGACATCACTGCCCTGAAACTGGATCATGGAAAATCTTTATTGTCACAAGTTAATATCGCTAAAGCTGTTTTGGCTGACAAACCGGATCAGTTGATAACTGTTTGTGAGAAAGAGTTGAGCCAGATACCGGCAGAAGAATTCCCGTACTTTATGCTTGTTTATAAAGCAAAAGAGAAAGCAACTCCTGCACAAATGGCCCGTTGGATCAAATTGGGTAAGAAAGTAGTGGCTAAAGCCCAGGATCCGAAATTCAAAGAAAGTATGGAACAATTTGTAAATAGTTTAGCTGAGAAGAAATAATCCTTGTTTTTAAGACCGCAAACGGCTTTTTTTATTGGAGATGGAAAGTGACCGCTGTTCGGGTGCTGACAACAGTTGCCTGGTTGCTTGTGTCCAGAACCTTTATGATGAAACATATCTTTGGAGTCGGATAAGACTCCGGAGATATGTTTTTGTTATGTAAGATAATCTATTATCTTTGTTGCAGTGTTAATCTGAATAATAGACGTGAAGCTTTTCAAGGATGGATAGTGCAGGAAAGAAAGTAATGGGTAAAGCAGAGTTCAGAATTTTTCATCAAAAATATGTAAGGCTGTTTTATCATTTGGGATTGAGGTTTGTAGACGATATCGAAGTAATTCGGGATATCGTCCAGGAAGCATTTATTACCGCTTGGCAACGGTTCGACCGATTTGAAAACGAGATGCAGGCTAAAGCTTTTTTATATACCGCTGTACATAATCGTTGTATTAATTATCTCCGTGACCGGCAGGTTGAACAAAAGCATAGGGAGAAATTATGGTCGTTGCAGAATGAAGAGGTTTTCCGGGATGCAGCAATTGAAAATGAATTGTATGATTTTCTTTGTCAGAAGATCGATAGTTTGCCTCCTATGCAGAGAGCTGTCTTATGGTTGCATGTGGATGGACTTTCCAATGAGGAGATTGCTCAACGTTTGAAAATCTCTGTAAATACGGTATTGACGCATAAACAAAGAGCCCGGGCGGTTTTGCGTGAATTTTTGGGTAATTCCGGTCATATGTTCCTTCTCTTTTTATTCCCGTTATTATAACGTTGGAGGGAGTAACATTTCTCCTTTAGGATTAAATTTTTCTCTCTGAGCATTTTTTTTGGAATTATTGTAGTCGTTCGGCGCTTCTTTCGTGTTTTATTGCCAAACGATCTATATTCCGGGAACATGACTACTGAAGATTTATATAAACAAATCGGGTATTATAGTACATTATTGGAAAAATACTTCGAAGGAACGCTTTCGGCATCCGAGCGGCGGGAATTGGCCCGTTGGCTATGGGAAGATCGCCGTAACCGTCTATTGTTTCAGCAAATCAAATATCCTTTTTCCCTGAAATCCTATGATGATATTCATCGAAAGATCGATCCGGCAAAAGAGTACGAGCTATTGAGCGAGCGCTGTCCGGAACTCCGGGAAAAGAGGATAAGGCCGGGGAAAGCATGGTATTGGGCTGCCGCTGCCGTCGTATTGGTATTGGGAGCCGGTCTTTGGTTTAAATACGGGAGTGCAAGGGGAATTTCTGAGATCGAAAGTCAGGTGGAAGGGAAGGTATTTGCTGTCTTGAAAACGTCTTCCGGTAAAGTTTTTCATTTAAGCGGTCATGCTGCCGGAGAAGACCGTGAATTGTCTACCGGCTTACATCTCCGGGACTCTATGAAAGAATTAATTTGTGAAGATGTGCCGTGTAGGGATTCGGTCGCTGTTCATGAACTGATTATTCCTCGCGGAGGGGAGTATAAACTGATTCTCTCCGATGGCACGAAGGTGTGGCTGAACTCTGAATCCGTTATTCGTTTTCCGGCTGTTTTCCCGGAGCATGAACGGGAAATTACCCTTTTGGGAGAGGCCTATCTGGAAGTCAGCCCGGATACCGGCCGGCCCTTCCGCATAAAGGCAGATAAAGGTAGAGTAGAAGTTTTAGGCACTTCTTTCGGTATGACCGTTTATCCCGCAGCGCAGGAATGGTCGGTTGTGTTGGTCGGAGGAAGTGTAAAAGCTATTTACGAACAACAGAGTTTGTTACTGAAACCGGGGAGGAAAGCCTCACTCGTAGAACACCGGCTTCTGGAGCGGGCTTGCGATACGGAAAAAGAACTGGCCTGGGTGGACGGACTTTTTGAGTTCCGGCACGATAGGTTGGAGGATGTGGTGGAGAAATTGTCTCGTTGGTACGATATCGATTTCGCGTTTGAACAAGAAGCCCTCGAGGATTATGTTTTTACCGGGCAGGTGAGCCGCGATTTGGGGATAGACCAGATTCTGGGGTTGATAGAACGTATGAATGTAATAAAATTTGAAAAGAAAGACGGCTATGTATCGATAAAAGAAAAAAGCCGGTAAACTTAACTGCGGCAACAGTTAAAACCGGCTTTCCTAAATAATAATTAAATCACAACAAATTTATGAAAAAAAATCGGAAATTACGGTTCTTCCGGGATCGACATTTGTTAAGTTATCTAAGGCATTGGGGATTTATATTAGCCTTGATCGGCTATATTGGTCTTCCGGTAGCAGGACAACCGATCGTTAAGCGGGTTACATTGGACGTAACCCAATCGACTCTTCCTGAAATACTTCACCAACTGGAAAAGCAGGTATCTTATCGTTTTATGTATCATGATGCCGATTTGCTTCAATTGGGGTTGAAAGATGTAAAAATGAAAAATGCGCCCTTAAGCGAGGTCTTGAATGCCTGTTTAAAAGGCTCTTCGATCGGTTATGAAGTGGTTGGGAATGAAATCATATTAAAACGGTCGGAGCCGGAAAAAAAATCCGTGGACTCCAGAAAAGTAACCGGAACAGTGACGGATAGTCAGGGTAATGCCCTGCCCGGGGTCACGGTAAGGATCGAAGGGACGAGCGTCGGTGTGACGACCGATGCAAATGGTCGCTATTCGCTCGATTGTCCGGCATTACCGGGTTTAAGCCTCCAATTTTCGTTCGTAGGTATGAAGCCGTTGAAAATTGCTGTACAGGAAAATACGGTTATCGATGTCCGCATGGAAGAAGAGTTGCAGGAAATGGAAGAGGTGGTGGTGACCGGGATCTATGAACGGAAAAAGGAGAGTTTCACCGGATCGGCCACTACCTTTAAGAAAGAAGAACTCAAAATGGTGGGCACTCAAAATCTGATTCAGAGTCTGCGTACTCTCGATCCGGCTTTTGTGATGATGGAGAGCAATCAGTTCGGTTCCGACCCGAACAAATTGCCTGACATTGAAATTCGTGGCAAAACCAGTGTGATCGGTCTCAAGGAACAATTCGGCACCGATCCTAATCAGCCTTTGTTCATCCTCGATGGTTTCGAGACCACTTTGCGTACGGTGATGGACCTGAATATGGACCGGGTGGAATCGGTGACTATTTTAAAGGATGCTGCTTCAACCGCTATTTATGGCTCGAAAGCGGCCAATGGAGTAGTGGTCATCGAGACAAAAAGACCCGAAAAGGGCCGGTTTAAAGTGTCTTATTCGGGGGATTATACTCTTTCGATACCCGATCTCACCGACTATAATCTGATGAATGCTGAAGAAAAATTGGAATTCGAGTTGAAGGCAGGCTATTATAAAGCGAAGGGAAATGACGCAGCCGACCAGGCCCGCCGGGACAGTCTTTACAATGCCCACCGGGCGGAAGTGGCCCGAGGTGTCAATACCTATTGGATGAGAGAGCCGCTGAGGGTGAGTTTCAGTCACAAGCATAACGTTTATGCTGAAGGCGGGGATGAACAGATCCGATATGGGTTGGGTGTTAACTATAACGGGACCACCGGGGTGATGAAGGAGTCTACCCGGGATATCCTGGGCTGTAATTTCGACCTGACTTACCGGAAAGGGAAATTCCAGTTTACGAATAAATTGTCTGTGGATTATAACCGGGCGGAGAATCCTACCGTGCCTTTTTCGGAATACTCGCGGGCAAATCCTTATTTCCGGAAAACGAATGAAGACGGCACTATCGGCCGCTATCTGGAAAGCTATACCGTTAACGGAAGTGAGTATACGGTCGGTAATCCTTTATGGAATGCCAGCCTGAACAATCTGGACGTGGAAAAGAAATTCGGCTTTACGGATAACTTCAATGCCGAATGGCGCATTCTTCCCACTTTTTATGTCAGGGGACGTTTAGGGCTGGGAAAAAGCGCTACCCGCTCGGAACGTTTTGTGTCTCCCCAACATTCTTCTTTCAGCAGCGTGGCGCAAGAAAAGAAAGGAAGATTCACCAGCACTAACAGCGGTGACTTTTATTACGACGGGGATTTTACAGTCACCTATGGAGCTTTGTTGCGTGAGCGTCATCAGTTGAATGCCGTCGTAGGAGCGCGTTTCCGTTCCAGTGAAATGACAAACGAATCCTATACAGTAGTGGGATTTCCGGTCGGGGATTTTACAAAGCCGTCGTTTTCGAATGGATTTGCTGAAAATAGCAAACCTACTTATTCCGAGTCGGTGACCCGCTCTAACAGCTTTTATTTCAATGGGGGATATTCTTTCGATAACCGCTACTTGTTGGATGCCAATATTCGCCTGGACGGATCTTCAGTTTTCGGTACCAATAAACGCTATTCGGAAACCTGGGCCGTGGGGTTGGCCTGGAATCTGCATAACGAGGCTTTTCTTAAAAGTGCAGCCTGGCTGAATCGTTTCAAGATCAGAGCTTCCATCGGAAATCCGGGAAATCAGAGTTTCAGTTCCTACCAGTCGTTTACCAGTTACTCGTTTAACACCTGGCTGCAAAACTCTTTCGGAGCCAGTGTGATTGTCGATCAGATCGGAAACCCTGACCTCAAATGGCAGAAAACCCTGGATAAGAATATCGGTGCAGATATTTCCTTGTTCGGCAACCGGTTGAATTTCAATGCGGATTACTATATGAAAGACACCGATCCGCTATTGGTTTACATTACGGTTCCTTCCTCGGTAGGTGTACCGCAGATCGGTACCAACATGGGGGCTCAGGTCAATAAGGGAATCAACGGAACGATAAAATATTCGCCCATTTACCGGCCTAAAGACCGGGTGAACTGGACGTTGAGCTTTAACTTCCGGCATGAAAAAGCACATTACAAGAATATCGGTAATAGTCTGGAGAAGCTGAATGAATCCAACCGGGACAATAAACCCAGTGAAGATTATAGCTATCAGGATAAGAATGCCAGCCTTACCCGTTACTATGACGGTGGAAGTCCGACTGCATTATGGTCGGTACGCTCACTGGGAATCGATCCTGCCACGGGCAAGGAAGTATTTCTGAAAAAAGACGGTACTTATAGTTTCGATTATAGCCCGGAAGACGAGGTGGTAGTCGGAAACTCCCAGCCTAAGCTGGAAGGGGTTGTTGGAAGTACGCTATATTACAAAGGGTTTTCGTTTTCTTTCTTCCTCCGTTACCGATTGGGGGCGGATATTTTCAACAATGCCATGTATACCAAAGTGGAAAATATTTCGGAAGGTTCGTTGAAATACAATCAGGATAAACGTGCTTTGTACGACCGTTGGCAGGTAGCCGGCGATATCGCCCAGTTCAAAGGGATCTCGCTGACGGAGTCTACGAAAATCTCATCCCGTTTCGTGCAGAAGGAGAGTATGCTGAGCGGAGAATCTTTTTCGCTGGGATACGATTTCGAATCTTCCCGTTTGAAGCGTTTCGGGATGTCGGCTTTGCGGATACAAGCCAATATGAACGATATTTTCCGCATTTCCAGTGTGAAGGAAGAAAGAGGTATCGATTACCCTTTTGCCCGTACGATGTCTATGTCATTATCGGTGTCTTTTTAAATCGGATCGATGGTTGCCGGCCGTCGCTTTCCCAAATACCGGGAAAGGCGGCAGGAGACCACAGCATGAAAATAATATTCCTATGAAAATGAAAAAATACATAAAAGCAATAACCTGCGCATTCGTGCTTCTGCAAGGACTGACAGGTTGCGATAGCTGGTTGGATGTCAAACCGGTGGACAAGGTGCTGGAAGACCAGCTTTTCGAGACTGAAACCGGATTCAAAGAAGCTTTAAACGGGGTGTATATCGAATTGAATCAGAGCAGCCTTTACGGAGGAGAATTGATGTTCAATATGGTGGAAATATTGGCGCAGCGATATAAAATTTCGGATGTGGGAAATGATAAGAATGTGATTTTGTATAATTATGCGGATACGGATGTGAAAAAGCGCATCGATGCAATTTGGACCAAAGCCTATTCCCTGATTATGAATTGTAATCTTATCCTCAAGAATGCAGATGAGAAAAAAGAGGTGTTCACCGGCGATAATTATAATCTGATCCAAGGGGAAGCCCTGGCCTTGAGAGCTATGTTGCATTTCGATCTGTTGCGTCTTTTCGGGCCGGTGTATGCTACCCATAAAGACGATCTTTCCATTTGTTATAATGAGCGGTTTGCTTATTCGGCTTCCAATCTGTTGCCGGCGGTAGAGGTTGTGGGCAAGATCCTGAAAGATTTGGACCGGGCTGCTGAATTGCTGGCCGCTGATCCGATCATTACCGAAGGGCCCTCGGCTAGCGACGGGATAGAGGGCGACAATAGTTTGCGCTATCGCAATCTGCGTTTGAATTATTATGCTGTCGAAGCTTTGTCGGCCCGGGTTTATCTCTATGCCGGAGAGAAGCAGAAAGCGCTGGAAAAGGCCAGGAAAGTAGCAGAAGTACAGGAACAGTGGTTCCCTTGGGTGAAATTTAACGATGTGATGCTGGAATCGAATAAAAGCCGGGATTTTGTTTTCTCTACCGAATTGGTCTTTGCTTTGCAAAACCGTCAGCGAGGGGATATTTTCACCAATTATTTCAGTTCCGACCTGGATGCTACGAAAATGCTGATTCCGGATGAAAATATACTGACCAATTGTTTTGCCAACGATGACGACTGGCGTTACACCTCCATGTGGCAAGCGCCTAAGGATGACAAGTTCAAAGCCCGGTGTTTCCATAAATATGAGAAGACGGAAACGGTAAAGCCCCATAATTATCTGTTGCCTATGATCCGGATCAGTGAAATGTTTTTTATCATAGCCGAGACGACCGACGATATGGATGAAGCCCGCACGATGCTCAACCGGGTCAGAAAAAACCGTGGACAGATTCCTTTGGATGAAAATGAATCCATAGATGTTCAAAGTCTGGTTGCAGCAGAATACATGCGCGAATTTTGGGGAGAAGGACAATTGTTTTTCTATTACAAGCGCTTGAATAAAAATGCTATACCTTCTGCCAGAGGTGGTGCCGATATTGAAATGGATGCATCGAAATATTGTCTGCCTTTGCCGGAAAGCGAAACGGATTATAGAAATTAAACAGGCATCGAATTTAAACCAGGAAGATATGAAGCCTTCGTGTTCAAAGAAATATCGATAAAATGAAGGCCTTATGTCCGTTAAAAATAAAAGGATAAACGTATGAAACATATATTGATTATCGGGTTGGCTTTTTTGCTTTGCGCTTGCCAAAAGGACCTGGATACCTGGTCCGGCCGTAGTTTTGTCTATTTTGACGGAACGACAGATTCAACTTTTTTCTCGTATGCTTATGTAGACGGGAAAATATCTTCGGATTCGCTTTGGGTATGGATTCGGGTTTCAGGAGAAGTAACCGATTACGACCGGGAAATCAAGTTGAAAATAGCCGAGACCAACGGAGAAGCGGGAGTGGATTTTGCAGCCGTGCCCGAGTCGTTTACGCTCGAAAAGGGGAGAACCTTTGTGGCGGCTTTGGTGGAATTGTTACGCCCTGCTTCCCTGAAAACAGAAGAAAAATACCTGGTTTTGGAGTTGCAGGAGAATGATGATTTTAAGTTATTGTGGCCTTCCCAGCCCCTTGCAACCCATTCCGAGAAGCGGTATAGCAAAATCAGGTATAAGATTGTTTTCTCTGAAATCGTCAATACACCTCCCAAAGGATGGAGCGATACTTATTTCGGTGTTTTTTCAGTGAAAAAGTTGGATTACATGTGTCAGAAATTAAATATGACCCGGCTGATGTTTAATGATGTGTCTTATGTCAATAAACGCCGGGAGTATATCGCTACCAAAATGGTGAAGCTGCTGAATGCGGAACCCCTGTATGAGGATGACGGGGTAACGCTGATGCGTATGGGAGATATGTATTATAACTAAAGCGTCGTATTATGAAGAGAGTATATTTTATCATAGGAGTGATTTGTATTTTGCTGACGGGTTGTTTTAAGGATGAAGGCAACTATGTCTATCAGGATATCAACGAAGTGGAAATTTCCGGTTTACCCGAAGAAATGAAAATCTATTATAGGAATGCCGATACCTTAAAGGCATTCCCTGAAGTGGTCGGAAATCTGGATGCTGGCGATCATAGCCGTTATTATTATGAATGGAAGGCCGTTTCCAAGCCCCAGCCCGGGTCTGCAACGACGGCTTCCAGTTATGTCATCGGGACTGAAAAACAACTGAATTATTTTGTGGTTTTGCCCGACGATGAATATGATGTGTATTGTTGTGTGAAAGATACTTTGACCCGGGTGACCTGGAAAAGTTCATTTCCGATCAAGGTGACCACCGTTCTCAATGCGGGATGGCTGGTGCTTTCAGAGGTCAATGACAATTGTAAGCTGGATTTGATCTCCCTGTCGGCCAAAGATAATGTGGTGGTCCGGGACGTATTCGAAGATTTTCCCGTACTGCATGGGCCTAAAGCCTTACAGAGCGTTTTTAACATGAATAATGCTCAATTCGGTACCGATCCGAGATTTTATTTATTGTCGGAAAGTGGCTGTTATAAATTAGACATTTCCGATTACAAATGGGATGAAACCACTCACATTCGCTATGAGATGATGGAATACCCCGAAAATTTCACGCCTGGCCTGAGAGCTTCCGGATATGGCTGGGAATTAGTGCTTGCCCGAAACACGGTCTATGGGGTCAATAAACCTTTCGGCGAAGCCGGTCCTTTCGGGTTGCCCTGTAATCATTTGACCGATAGTGAAGAAACTTTCGAGGTGGCCGAAGCAGTCGGTTTCTATCCTCATTATTACTTTTCCAATGGTGCCCGGGTGTTGTACGATATCACCAATAAGCGTTTTGTCAAACTGGCTTCCAATATGTTAAGTTGTGAGGAGATCACTGCAACCGCGTCTTATTTCCCCTGGACCACCGGGAAAGACTTTGTATATATGACCAGTACGCCTTATGATGGGGGAACAACCTATACGATTCTGGAAGATCCCGGTACACATAAGCGTTATCTGTACTCCATGAAGATCGCGACAGGTATTACCCAGCGGAAGTTTTTGCCGTTGGAGGATGCTCCCGAAATTGAAAAAGCCGAACATTTT
>CAJKZL010000041.1 GCA_905204385.1 uncultured Odoribacter sp.
ATCAGGTCGGTGATCACCCGACAGCAAGGGATCATTTTTGCCCGATTGCCTGAACAAGGGACGGAGATGTGTGTGTTATTGCCTTATCGGGCTGCCACGGAGGAGCAGATGCAGCAAAGCGTCCGGCATAACGAAAGACCCGACGGACCGGAACCGGAGAGTGAAAGCCGGGAAATCCCCTGGCGGGTATCGGAACTGAAAATTCTCTTGGTGGAGGATAATTCCGATGCCTTGGCCTATTTGGAAAAGCAATTGATGGGCGATTATGTGATTTTTACTGCGGCTAATGGCATGGAAGCCTGGAGTATTGTGGAACGTGAAGTGCCGGATATGGTGATCAGCGACGTGATGATGCCTGTTATGGACGGTATAGCATTATGCACTAGACTGAAGGAAGATTTTCGTTTCTCCCATATCCCGGTAATTCTGTTGACGGCCAAAGCCATGCAGTCGCAGGTGGAAGAAGGCCTGAAAGCAGGTGCGGATGATTATATCGTCAAGCCTTTCAGTGTCATGCTACTGAAGGTGCGTATCCGTAATCTCTTTTCCAATCGCGAACAGATGAAAAAGACCTATGCCAAAAAGTATTCCCTGGACAACTTAGGATTTGAGATAGATAAAGCAAATAAGACGTTCATGGAACGCTATGTGGAGATTGTCAGGAATAATTTCCGGAATGCCGATTTCGATGCAGATGCTATTTATGCACAAATGGGAATGAGCCGGGCGAATTTTTATAAAAAACTCAAATCGATAACGGATATGTCGTCCAATGAAATCATACGCAATATCCGTCTGGAAAGTGCAGCCTTATTGTTGAAAGAAACAAAATTGTCCATATCCGAAGTGGCTGTACAGGTGGGATTCAGCAGCGTTTCTTATTTCGGTAGCTGTTTTAAGGCCCGTTATGGCATGTCGCCCAGAGAGTTTCTAAACAATGTCCGGGAAAAATAGCGGTCTGAAGCTGCATTTTCTCAAAAAACTCTCAAACTTTCTCAATACTCTCTCTAATGCCGCTAAGCTGAGATATGTCAGCTTTTAGGGTGAAAAATCCTTAATATATTTGAATTGTCGTTTTATGACATCGATAGCGCAAACGTTTCAAAAAACGCTCGTTTTTTTGTGTAAACAACTTTTTACTAACCAATAACTACGCTTATGAAAAAAACAAATTGGAGCATTTTAGCCGTTTTTCTGGCACTATTTCCGATGATTTGGATTGCCTGCGAGAACGAGGAGGGAGAAACCGATGTAGGTAAATATTTCTATTTTGACTCGGATAAAGGAGAGGATACGCTGGAAGTGAGTGCCGATAATAGTTTTTTGTTGACGCTGACTGCTGTCAGGGGTGGGAGTTTGGAGGCGAGAGAGATGCCGTTGACCGTTGTCAGTTCGGATACCGTGTTCCGGATTCCGGAGACGGTGCGTTTTGCCGAGGGAGCCTCCAGGGGAAATTTTACCATTTCCTATCCTGCAGCTTCTCCGGGCGGGATTTATTCTTTTGTGCTGCAACTGGAGGGGGATGGTTTTTCCGCAGGGGAGGGCCTGACTACTTTATCCCGAACCATTATAGTGGGAAATTCCGGTTTTCGTTTTGTACAGACGGACGAGCGGGTGGAAAATAACCGCCTGATTTTAACTAAAGCGGATGAACTCATGCTCTCGCTGGAGTTGCGGCGGACCGCTATGGGCAAAAAGAGAACCGCTCAGCCGGTGGTGTTGCAAAACGACGATGCGGTATTTCAGTTTCCCGAGTCGGTGGAATTTATGCCCGGAGATTCGGTAGCCGGTATTACCGTATCTATCCCGGAGGTGCATTCAGGCCGGGACTATACTTTCCGTTTGGGCATGGCGGAAAAGGAAACGGCCAAGGACGATGAACAAGCGGTTTGCGAAATAAAGGTGACCGTCAGCAGAGGCGTCCGGTTTACGGAAGGCGGAAAAGAGAATAGTGCGGAGTTTTTGACGACGGATGACTTGAAACTGTCGGTCGAATTGACCCGCGCTGATGCCGGAGAGGCTGTCAGCGTTCCGGTGGAGACCATTGAAAATGAGGGTGATTTTCAAATTCCCGCTAGGGTGTATTTTGCTGAGGGAGAAACGACGGCCCTGCTGGAGATTACTTTTCCGGATGCCCGGGCAGGAAGCTATCCCCTGAAAATATCCGTTCAAGATGAGGAAAAATGGTTTGCCAACAGTGAGGAGGCAATCTATCGAACGACGGTGAATGTGAAAGAACCGGAAAGATGGGAAGTTTTTGCCGGAGTTCGGTTTACCGGGCCTTACGGGGATTTTACGTGGGACCTGTTGAAATTGGGAGAGCGTTATAAATTGGAAAATTTCATTTATGACAGCGTGACTGAGGATTTTATCTTTTCAGTGAATGCCGCTGGGGGAATCGTACCGGAGGGAGCCGAGGCAAATTCCGCTCAGTTCCTGTTGGGTTATGCCTGGTTGAATAGCTGGACTTACGCTTATTTGTATGTCAACGATAATTTCTCTTATCTGAATGCGGATGCCCGGAGCGGACGCCTTTACTTTCAGGTTTATGTAGACGGAGCGTATGGCTGGTGTACTTATGATTTTACATGGTAATTAATTTTTGAGGATATGATGAACAGATTTTATTTGCTTGCAGTTCTGGTGGCCTGGTGTTGTTCCTGCGAGTCGGAAATAGATAAATATTATGAAGTTCCGGAGACTGTGAGGGGAAGCGCCTGGGAATATCTGGAGGAAAGGGGCGAGTATCGATTGTTTCTGGAGGCTGCACGGCTCAGCGGTTACGAGTATATGCTGGCCGGGAAAGGACTTTGTACGGTGTTTGCTCCAAACGACGATGCTTTCCGGGCCTGGATGCAGCGGGAGGGATATGCTTCGCTTGCGGAGGTGGAAAAGGAGAAGCTGAGGGTTTTAGTGGCTTATCATCTGGTGCAGGATGTTTTCAGTGTGAAGGACTTGACTTCTTTTTCCGCCGATCTGCACGCTGTCGAGCCGGAGGAAGGGAACGGCGAATGTTTCCGTTTCAAGACTTTTGCCAAGCCTGCCGTGGAAAGCGTGTACGACCCTTTTGCCGAAAGGGAGCGGTTGCAATATCATTATGAATATTATTTACCGGTGGTTTCTGCCCGTTTGCTGAACAGCCGGAATGGAAACGACCCGGAAGGGGCCTATAGGCATTTTTTCCCGGATGTAAATTGGCAGGGAACCGACTCCGACCGTTTGTACATCCAGAATGCTACCGTGACGGAAGGGGACATTACCACTAGTTTCGGATATATTCACCTGGTGGACGAGGTGCTGGAACCGTTACCGACGATATATCGTTCATTGCAGGAGAAGCCGGAGTATTCGCTGTTTGTCGGTTTGTGGAACCGTTTTGCCAATATGGTATACAATTCAGGTTTGACCAGTCAATATGCCGTGGCGGGCGATTCCCTCCACGTGTTTTATTTCAATGCCGACCCTACGGGAAGTCAGTCCAATAATCTTTTGCCCGCTATAGCGCACGAATGGACGGGATTGTCGAATAATATCGCTTATGACGATTATATGCGTTATGCCTATTCCGTTTTTGCTCCGGAAAATGAGGTGTTGCGGCAATATCTGAATGAAAAATTTCCCGGCTATGCGGTGGAGGATATTCCGCTGATTCCGCTTTACTATATTTTGCAGGCCTATGCAAGGAATAAGCAGGAGCTGATTTTGCCGCAGCAGATCGATGAAGGCCTTGTCGGGGAGAATGGAGAGGAATGGACCATTTCTACCGCTAATGTAGGATACTATGAAATGTGTTGCAACGGGGTGATTTACGGGATCGACCAGGCATTCAGGCCTGCAGTGCTGGAGGGGATTGCGGCTCCTATGCTGCTCGAAAAGGAGTTTTCCTATCTGGCAGCCATGTTTAACAAAGCCGATGAAATTAAAAGTACGTTATCCCTGGGAGAAGATGCCGACCCTTATACTTTGTTTCTGGTGCCCGACACTGTACTCCAGAACGCCGGCTATACCCTGGATGAGGGAAAATTGAATATCACCAAAGACGAGGTGTTCAAACAAACTATCGAAGACAATACCACCACGGTGACAACCGAGCGTTTGCAGCAAATCTGCCGTGCGCAGGTTGTTTACGGAGAGGTGGAAACCGGTACTACCGCTTTTTATAAAACCAAGGAAGACTTGACCTATCTCTACACTCTGGAGGGGGAAGATGCGGTGTTTACCATGTCCGGTAGCCGGCTTGTGCCGCGGAAGACATGGAACATGCTCAATGGAAATGTGATTCAGTTGGACCAACTCCTCAGCAATGGGGCTGCCGGCAGGGTGGCCGAGTTGATTATCAACGGAGTGGATTACTCTAGCTTCCGGGAGTTGCTGATGCAAAACGGATTGCTGCAACAAAACGAAGAGGGTGTGATGCAGTTCACTTTTGCCGATGAAGACGAACATCTGATGGCCTTTGTACCGACAAATGAGGCTTTGGCCGGCGTTCGGCTCCCTTCGGAGCCGGACAGGCTGAGTGATTGGCTGCTTTATTTCTTTGTTTCGGTGGAGCGCAACCGGATGGGGGATTATGTATTGCCGGGATTCGAAGCCACGCGGATTACCGGTTTGAATACCTTCCGGCCCATGGATGAAAGCGGCGATCGTTTTTATACTTTTTACGTGCAGAACGTGTGGCCGTTGCAGGTGGGAGCCGACGAGACCCACTGGGTGGAGGTCCGGGACCGGATTCCCCTGTTTGCCACAGATGGCATTGTTTATACGCTAACTCAGGTCGTCCAGCCCGAATAAATAAATGAGATTATGAAAGGTGTAAAAAAATATTATTGGCTGCTCTTTTTCTTGTTGCCTTTACCGGGCATGGCACAGCAGCAGTTAAAAGGTGTATTGAGCGATAAAAGCGGAGTATTGGCCGGGGCCACGGTTTTTATCGAGAATCAGGAAGGCCGTATCTTGCAAGGGGTCACGACCAATGTCAACGGTGAATATGTCATGCAGATTCCTCAGGAAGGAAAAGGACTCAAAGTGGTTTTTTCTTTCATCGGCTATAAGACGAAAAAGGTTGCCTATACCGGACAGACGGTGTTGAACATGAGTCTGGAAGAGGATATTGTATCGCTGGATGAGGTGAAAGTAGTCTCGAAGAGGGCCGAAACCAACAGTATGGGAGTGGCCAACCGGGATTTGGGAGTGGCCCGTCAAAAAATCGACGTTTCGCAATTGCAGGAACTTCCCGTGGTATCCGTCGAGGATATGTTGCAGGGCAAGCTTGCCAATGTGGATATCATATCCTCTTCCGGCGATCCGGGTTCCCGTTCCTCTATCCGTATCCGGGGTACCGGTTCGCTGAATGCCAGTAGCGAGCCTTTGATTGTGGTGGACGGCGTTGCTTACGAGACCGAGATTTCCGATGATTTTAAGTTTGAAAATGCCACCAACGAGGATTTCGGTGCATTGGTCAATATCGCTCCCAGCGACATTCAGTCGATAGAAGTGCTGAAAGACGCAGCGGCGACGGCTGTATGGGGCGCCAGGGCAGCTAACGGAGTGTTGCTGATTACCACGAAAAGGGGACAAATGGGACCGCCACGGTTTTCCGTTTCCCAGAAATTTAATTTCAGCCACGAGCCGCAGGGAATCCCGTTACTGAATGGCAACGAATATGTCACCATGGTGCAGGATGCCATGTGGAACCGCTATGTGGACGAGGGATTTACCTGGAGTCGACCCGATTACAAGGAAATCCAGTACGATCCGAGTTATAATTATTTCAATGAGTATAACCAGAATACGGATTGGCTGGGGCTGATCACCCAAAATTCCTTTAACAGCGAGACCAATTTTTCGATGTCGGGTGGTGGAGAAAAAGTGACCTACCGTCTTTCGGCGGGTTATTAGACCGAAACCGGAACTACCATAGGCACGTCGTTCAAGCGTTTGACTACACGCTTCAACCTGGATTACCGTTTTTCGGACCGTTTTCGTGTAGGAGCTATTTTTTCTTATGCCGACGGCAACCGGAAGAATAATTACATTGCGAATTATCCCGCACAGAATGTGCGGCTGATCGCCCGCCGTAAAATGCCGAATATGAGTCCGTGGAGAATGGACGCAGACGGGAATGCTACGGATATTTATTTCATCGACCAGGATGCCAATCTCCAGAGTTATTACAATCCTTTGGCTATGGTGAACGAATCGAAGGGAGATACACGCAACCGGAGTACCCGGGTTCAGTTTAACCTGAATTATTATATTCTTTCCTCCCTGCAATTGCAGGCCGATATGGCTTTCGACCTGGGGTCGAGTCGCTACAACGCCTTTCAGCCGGCATCGGCTTACGGGACTGCCATCAACAGTACGGGCTATAATTATACGTACGAGACCGTAAGGGATGAAATGACGATCACTTCCAACATGAAGCTGATTTATAATAAGAATTTTGCGGAACGACATCAGGTGGTGGGTACCGGCATGTTCACGTCCCGCGACTACAGTAGTAAATATTACCTGGGTTCTGCCGGGAATGCCATTGTGGACGATCCGGCAGCCGGAGCCCGTCCCCTCTCTATCAATTCGGCAGTCTCGGCAAACCGCAGTGTGGCTTTTCTGGCTAATGTGCATTATGGCTTTGACGAGCGGTATTTGCTGACAGCCGGGCTGCGGTATGAGGGAAATTCGCGCATCGGTAAGTCTTCGCGTTGGGGGGCTTTCCCGAGTTTGTCTGCCTCCTGGCGAATCAGTAATGAGTATTTCCTGAGGGAAAAGGAGTGGCTGAGTGAATTGAAGCTGCGTTTTAGCTGGGGACAGAGCGGAACATCGCCTACCGGCAATTACGATTACATCGGAAGCTATACCTCCGGAACGAGTTATCTGGATATGCCCTCCATCCAGCCCGAACAGGTGCAATTGAACCGGCTGAAGTGGGAAACCGTGACACAGGCTAACTGGGGAGTGGATTTCAGCATGCTGAACGAAAAAATCCGTGTCGTTATGGAGTATTATACCAAGACGACGGATGATTTATTGCAGAAGAAAATGGCTATTCAAAGCACCACCGGTTTTACCACTTATAATTGGTATAACTCCGGCAAACTCCGTAATAAGGGATGGGAGATCATGGTGGACCTGACCGATATCATTAAGATCGGCGATTTTGCTATCGGTTTCAGCAACCTGAATCTTTCCCGGAATGTGAACGAAGTGTTGGAATTGCCTACGAATGTGGATTATTAGGATTATACTTTCGGTAATCTGAATTATGCTTACAATGTACAGACAGGCAATCCACTGGGTGCTTTTTACGGCTATCGCAGCGAAGGGGTATACTCACGAACTTCCGACACTTATGCGAAAGATGAGTATGGAAATCAGATTTTCGATATCGAGGGTAATCCTGTCCGCATGCGGCAGGGAGACGCCAATAATTCGCCCAGGACGGCCCGTGCAGGGGATGCTGCTTATGCCGACATCAACTATGACGGAGTGATCGATGAACACGATATCGTTTATCTGGGCAATTGTATGCCGGTGTTGACGGCGGGCGGTTCGGCGGCCGTGAGTTGGAAAGGGTTCCGATTGCGTGTTTCCCTGCATTCGCGGATCGGGCAGAAGGTGTTGAACCGTGCGCGGGCCTACTCGGAGCAGATGAGCGGGGCCGATAATCAAAGCCGGGCCGTGTTGCGGCGATGGCGTTTTGAAGGGGACGAGACGGACATTCCCAGGGCTCTGTATGGCAATGAAGCAGGGGTTAATTACAATACCCTGGGTTCCGACCGTTTTGTGGAGGATGCTTCTTTCCTTCGTTTACAGGACATCATGTTGTCGTATACGCTGCCCCGTAGCCTCACGCAGAAGTGGAAACTCAGCCGGGTGAATTGTTATGTGATTGCTTACAATGTCAAGACCTGGAGCAAATATACGGGTCAGGATCCGGAAGTCGGGATTTCGACCGACCGCGGGGTGTACCAATTGGCTATCGACGATAGCTATACCCCGAAGCCCAGTAAGATTGCTTTGGGGATTAGTGTGGACTTTTAAACCGGAAAGAGATGAAACGAATAAGTCAATATATAAAAATAATGCTGGTGGCGCTGTCGGTGAACAGTGTCGGTGGATGTAATTCCTGGCTGGATTTGCAGCCTGAGAACAAGCAGACGACGGATATGTTCTGGAAATCGAAGGAAGAGGTGGAAGCGGTCATTACTTCCGGATACAACGGTTTGCGCAGTTGTCTGTACTATTTTGTCAATTGGGGGGAGCTGCGGGGCGACGGACTGGAGATTGTGTATGATTATTATGGATTGGAGACCGTCAAAAACCTGAATATCCTTCCGACCAACGGCATTTGCAACTGGGCGACCGTCTATGCAACCATCGGCCGGGCCAATGCCGTCATCCGCTATGCGCCGGAAGTGCTGGAGCGCGATTTGACGATGACTGCGGAAGATTTGAACGGTTATCTGGCAGAAGCGGTTTTCATCCGTTCACTTTGTTACTTCTATCTTGTGCGGACTTATGGCGAAGTGCCGCTGATTCTGGAGCCTTATATCGACGACGAGCGGGATTATGCGGTTGCCAAAACCGGGGAGGCGGTGGTGCTGGCACAACTGCTGGAGGATTTGAATGCTTATGTGGGCCGGGCAAAGGAGGGATATAAAGTGGCGTGGCAAAAATGGGGCCGGGCCACCAAATGGGCGATGTATGCCCTGATGGCCGATATTTATCTCTGGCAAGGCGATTATGAAGGGGTGTTATCGGCTTGCGGACAGCTTGAAAAAGGAGGATTCGCACTGCTGCCGAAAGACGAGTGGTATGAACTGTATAACCCCGGCAATTCTAAAGAATCGATTTTCGAGTTGCAGTTTTCCCGGGATTATGGCCAGCAATGGGGAAGCTATTATTTGTTTTATTATTCCGCTACCTATGATTATCACGAATATGGCCCAGGGAGCCAGAGCATAGACCTTTTCGATGAAAATCCGGACGATATCCGGGGAAGCGGCGGTTCGTACGTCGGAAACCGGATCTGGAAGTACACCGGCACCAAACATGCCGGTCAGGAAGGGATCGCCCGTACGGATATCGGCTATGCCAACTGGATTGTATATCGGTATGCCGAAATCCTGCTGATGAAGGCGGAGGCTTTGATATTGAGCGGAGCCTCTCATTATGGCGAAGCCATGGATCTGGTGAGCCAGGTGCGCCAGAGGGCAGGGGTAAGGACCATTGCGGTAACGCCGTCTACGCAATATGAGGCTTTGCAGATTGTCATGAACGAACGGCAACGGGAATTGCTGGCCGAAGGAAAGCGATGGTTCGACATTATGCGGATGGCGAAGCGTAACAATTGGGAGTACAAGGAGTATTTGCTCTCTGCCCTGCTGCGTGACGTTCCGGTAAGGGAATTGGCTGTGTGGAGGAATAAGCTGTCGGACGTCAATGCTTATTATCTTCCGGTGTACGATGCGGAAATCAAAAACAGCCGGGGGGCTCTTGTACAAAATTCTTATTATGCCGGAATCCAATGAAGCGGTGAACTATAAATGAATAGTCGTATGCGATCCTCCTTTCGAAGGAGATTCATATGGCCGTTGAAAATAAAATTATAATCATATGAAATATAAAGTCTTTTTATTGCTTGTATTGTTAGGAATATCGGCCCTGATGTGGAGATGCGAGGATCCGCTGGACGGGGAGACCTTTATCTCTTCGTCGGAGGTTCCGGCGGCCATGGGGCGGGAACAGCATCCCGGGTATTCCGAATGGGTGGCATTGCTGAAACGGGCTAATGTGTACAACACTCTGAATGTAAATGCGACCTATACGATTTTTGCCGCCGACAATGATGCTGTGGCGGAATATCTTAAAAATAACGGTTATGCTTCGGTTGAAGAAGTCCCGGTCAGCGTTGCCGAAAATCTGATGAAGTATCATATTATTCCGGGAGTGAAATATGCCCACGGCACTTTCAACGGGAAGATCGCTACGGAGACCGCCTCGGGCGACGTACTGAGCGTGACCATCCGGGAAGGAGGCATCAATGCCATGTATGTCAACGATGTTTCGCTGATTCTGGAAAAAGATATTGAAGTGATCAACGGATATATCCATATTCTGGAAAAGGTACTCGAACCGATTATGTCATCGGTATGGGATGTGCTGAACGAACCGGACAATGGGTTTACGGTTTTTCGGGATGCTGTGAAGGAAACGGGGTACGATAGTTTGCTGGACAGCCGCACGCTGACTTTGCTGAACGTTGCCCTGAAGGATTATAAAAGCGTGTTTGTAGTGCCCGACGAGGTATTCCGGGCCAACGGCATAGAAAGCTTTGCGGATTTGAAAGCCCGCTTCCCGGGAGATGCGTTGAAAGAATATATCGGTTATCACATCATCAACAGTTATGAAGATTTTGCTGCATTGGCCGAAATGTATGAAGGGCAAAGCTCAAAATGCTACCGTACCTATGCCACGAATAAACTGTTGCTGGTGGAACTTGCTGCCGACGATATCCTGCTGAACGGGGAAGCCCGGTTGCAGTCCGGAAAATACAACATCCAGGCCCGCAATGGTTATTTACATTGCGTGGACGGACTGTTGGCGGTGAAGGATCCCGGAAGAGCGGTGTATACGGAATGGGAATTTACGGAAAACTGGGAATTTCGCATTCTGGAATATTGGCGTCAGTATTCGGCATCCCGGCGGGGAAATACCTATGCCCTCGATCGGAAGAATGCCACGACTATCGCCTGGAGGTGTGTCCCGGATAATGACGAGGCTGTGACCTATAAGCTTTACTCGCAGAATAACAGTGCTTACCCTTACGAAAACGACGACTTGTTGCGGGTCGATTTGGGAAGCACCGGGTGGTTGGAAATGGAAATGCCGGCCCTTCCGGCGGGAACCTACCGGGTGACCGTGGTGTCGCGGGGATGGAGTAGTGGAGACGGAAATTACCAATTGAGCATCGATTATAAAAAACTGGGTACCCCGATTACCATGAGCGGATTAAAGGAAAGCCTCGGAGAAGTGACCTTTGAGAAAACAGAGAGCCATCTGATTCGTCTGACCCTTACTAAAACCGGTCACATCGAACTCGACCGTTTGATTTTTGAGCCTAAATAACCGAAAACGCTAAGGATATGAAGAAAGTAATCATAGTGATAAGATTGCTGCTGGGAATTGCAGCGGCTTGCAACGACAACTGGGACGATTATTATCATGGGGAGTCCCGGAAAAATGTGGAGGCGGTGGAGGGAACCCTTGGGGATTACCTCGATTCGGACGGGCGTTTTTCGGCATTCCTAGAGATGGTAAAAGAAACGGGTCTGGAAGGAGAACTGGCCAGACAGCATAATATGACGCTATGGATTCCGGTAAACGGCGCTTTTGAGGGAGCTGAGGAGATGACACTGGAAGAAAAGCGGCAATTGGTGAAGAACCATCTGAACTACGGTCTGGTGACCAGCCTGGAAAAGGGCAAGAAGCTTACCATGTTTTCGGGCAAGGTGCTGACCATCGGTTATGCCGGAGAAGCGTGGACGCTTTATGGAAAACAGGTGGACGAGGGAGTACGGGTAGCCAACGCCATGGTCTATCCGGTGAGCGGATGGCTGGAACCGAAGATGAATCTGTATGAATATATCGAAAGGGCGGAAGAGCGATTTTCAGTATTCCGCGACACCATCCTTGCCCGCAATGACACGGTATTCTTGCCTGACGAGAGTTTCCCGCTGGGAGTGGACGAACAGGGGAATGTGATTTACGATTCGGTATTCATGATTCAAAATACCTATTTGGATGCCGGTGATATCCGGGAAGAAGACGGGGAGTTTACCTTGTTTATCCCGACAAACGAAGCCATAGACAGTTTGTTCCGCCTGATGAATGATTTTTATGTCACCAGCGGTAAAGATATGACTCGTGCCGATACGGTGACTTTTTTCTCCTGGATTGTGGAATCCTCGCTTTATTCGGGGCGGATTGAAAATTACGGAGAGGCTAAATCCTACAATTCGGTATTTAAAAGGGAATGGCGGCCCGAAAAGTTCAGCGTCGACCCCGTGCCGGCAGAACTCACCAACGGATTGGCCTACACAGTGAATGTGCATTATGTACCCCGGAATATGTATTTGGAGACAGTCACTTTTTATCCGGTGTATATCTGGGACTTGTATCCCGACGATGCCACCGAGCGCAGCCGCCACTACCGGGGAAATGTCTCGACCAACCCGGCTGTCTGGTATGGCTATCGTTATCTCAATTGTTATGCTTCGGCATACGGATGGCTGGAATTCGAGACCTATTCCAAAAACAGAAAGGGAGAAATCGTTCCCGGCAAGATTATGCCGGGGAGGTATAAGGTTACTTCGTCGCATTATAAATACCTCGAAGGCCTGATGCTATACTATATCAATCACGATTGGTTCGACCAGGAGGCTTACCGTATGGGAAGTTTCGACGAGGGATCGGGGTATATCGGTTATATCGGAGCCGACGGTCTGCATTACGATACCGATTATTTCGGCGAACTGACCATTTTTTC
>CAJKZL010000042.1 GCA_905204385.1 uncultured Odoribacter sp.
CATCAAACGATATTCACCTCCCTTGGGGACAACCAATTTTTGGATAGCTTTCGCATTCGCATTTCGATTTTTGTAATGAAGCACCCGTCCGGTGTCGATACAAACCATAAGTTGTTCTTCGCGAACCAGCACCGTGTCTTTTATGTCCGATGGCACAAAGATTTGTTCGCCATCGGCTAAAACGAAATAAGCTTGCTTTTTTACAGGAACTTCCACACAGACATATTCCGGAAAACAGGGCTGCCGCTTTTCTTGCTGTAGCTGAAGCCACAGACCGCCTCCCAAACCGAGTAAAAGCAGGCCCCCCGCCACATATGCCATCCAACGCCTTATCATTCTCCTCCGGCGCTTATGGGATTTCACCCAAGCCAATCGGATAGCTACATCGGGAATAAAATCCTCTTTCAATGTCTCCAAATAACGATGCACCCGTCGTATCTTTTCAAATTCCACCCGGTGAGTATCGGCTTCCTGCAACCAAAAGTTCAGCAATTCGGCTTCCTCCTCCGAAAGCTGCCCGTTCAATTTATCGATTATCCGTTGTTCGGTTTGTTCGTCCATCCCTATCTCGTTATAATTTTCGATAAGAGGACGCAGCAAAATAAAAAAAGGGTGAAAAGGAAATAAATTTTTTTGAAGAAGTTATAATTTTAACCTTTGGCCTTCCCTGCAAAAATAAAAAACAATAGGAGATCCCCATGGGAAAATTCTTTCCGCAATTCCCGGTAAGCAATTTTTATCTGGGTCTTTACCGTATTTACCGATAGTTCCAAATATTCGGCCACTTCGGCATACTTCATTTCTTCGAGGACTACCAGTTTCAATATCAGGCGGCATTGCCCGGGCAATCTTTCTACGGCATTCCATACCGCTTTCCAATCGTGCGCTTCCGGTTCTTCCTCCGCCTGCTGTTCCACAGCCTCCAATCCCATATTCTCTCTTTGTTTCCGGGCCAGGCTTACGCAACCGTTCCTCACCGCTACATACAAATAGCTTTCCAACGATTTGCCCTTATCAAGCCTCAAGCCTTTTTCCCAGATATGAACAAACACTTCCTGAACAATATCTTCAGCAGAAGAGCCCGATCCGGTAAAAGCCCTGGCAAAACGGCACAAAGCCGCATAATGCGTCGTAAACAAATAATCGAAAGCCTGTTCATCCCCCTTTTTTAAACCTTCAAGAAGCTCAGGGAAATACTTTTCACCGCTATTTGTACTCTTCACCACTGAAAAACCGATTAGATTTGCGCAAATATAAAGATTTTTTTATAAACAATCTTCCCTAAGATAGAGATGAACCCGGCCTAACGGTAAACGTATACCTAAAAAATACCGATCGCTTTTACTTGAATACAACGCGTTTCTACCATAAAAAAAAGAGCTTTCCCATCTCGAAAACTATACTGCCATCTGCAAAAACGGGACCTCTTGCGGGGTCCCGTCCTGATTTATCCATCTTTTATACAGAAAACTACATTCGTTCCCGATACACCACGTCGACAATTTTTGCGAATCCTGTATAAGGTTTCCCTTTTAATTCCAAAGGTTTACTCAATGCCGGCACTCGATAAAAGCGCAGTAGGCCATTGTTTACCGTCTTATTATCCGAGTCCACAGAACCCACGATCAAATCATATTGCTGATTCAGGTATTCTTTCGATTTAGAGCCCTGATAATCAAATTTGAAAAGATTGAATTTCAACAACGTAATCTGCTCTTTTGCACCTTCCAGAGTAGCGACAGGAATACAATTTTTGGTATCCAGGTTAAACTCATAGATTACATTCCCGACAGCATAGAACATATAAGGCTGAGTAGCATGGAAAGCAAAACAAGTGGCTTGTTCTATACCTTGCAAATCAAGGGCCAAAGAATCGCGCTGACGGAAACTGGTTTGTGTACCCCAATTGGTAAGCATACTGAAACTATTCAATGAATATTTTCCTTGCTCATCCTTCAACACCGCATAAATCGTTTTGCTGTTGTAAGGAGTGATTTCCATGTGTACCAATTCTTTCCCGGTGGTATAGTCGAACTTCCGGGCACTCCCTTCCGGATTAGCAATCGGCAAGCACCTCATATTATTTTTTTCACTCCATTCCAGAAAACGCTTATTCGTCATATCATATACCACCGCAGAATATCCCCGGTAATAGCTTTCCACCTCCGGGTCTGTCAGAATATAGGGAGCTAACTTAAACTCCGGATCGCTTTCAGGGGTAAAGGTATTAAATGGAAATTCATATACACCCCCGTAATTACTCATATTCAAATAATAGCCGTCATTGACCGCATCGATCGCCAACCGAAATTTTTTAGTATAAGCGACACACTGCGGGCAAGCATTAGACTGCAAATTCCCGAATTCGTAACGGACATTATATTCTTCACCGGTTTCAAAAGTCTCTGCATTCAATTTAAATCCTCCCTCCTGAGACAAAATCCAAAGATAATCCGGTTGTCCACGTAAATCCGTCGGCTGAAAACCTATGGAAAAAGCTTTTTTCACCTCCGGCAGCCCGCTACTCTTTAACAAATTGTAAGCAACCACCTCATGAGTTTCGGAAAGTACCCCGATCATATCCAGACGTACCCGCCTTTCCTCCCCTTCATCACACAAAATCAACCATCCTTCCCGGTTTACCGAACCGATATTCAGTTTAAAAAAAGCAGATGTCTGCACTCCGGTTCGGTTATCCGTCACCGTAAAACGGCATTTATACTTCCGGGGTAAAAGACTGGCAAACAGATTCAAATCTTTTGTAAAAGAAGAATCCAATACAGTCCATTGGGTTACATCCTCCGTTGTTCCGTTTTCCACAATATAACGGTACATAAAGGAATAATCCGGATGATCTCCCTGAATTTCGCCTTCAAGGACAGAAATTATTTTAGGAGTAACCTTTATGGTATCTACATTCGCCCGCAAAGACAATTCTTCGGGCAATCCTTCTATGGTTATCTCATTGACCGGCTGATAGGTATAATTGCCTTCATCATCGTAACATTCCACTATAACCAGACATATAAACAACCAGTTTATCAGGAAAAATTTTTTCATATCTGCTTTCATTTTAATCTGTTTCATATCTACTATAATCCACCTTATAGGAATTTCCCAATTGCATATATTCTCCGTTCTCCTCGTCCATCACCGGCTCGCCCTTATCTGCAAACTCCTGCAATTGCCGCCTCAGCAAAGTTGCTATGTAAGGCATTTTTCCAAGAGTAACCGGTTGATCACCCCAGATAGCATCCTGCCATTGCTTTTAAGTCCAGCCGGAAATAGCGTTGATCAAATGAAATTTTTTAACCGACCATTTACCGAAATAGGATTCTCCAAAATATTCATAATAAAGCATCTCGGTGATTTGCTCTGTAAAGCTGATTTTAAAAATATTGGTTTTCAGGGTATCCCTCTTGCTCAAATCCTGTATCTCCGGCATCAGGAGTTTAAAATGCTCATTTTCCAATAGCTCGACCACCAGATAGCGGTATTCTTTCGTCAATTTCGGTGTCCGTCTGATATCTACCCAAGCTTCCGTATTGGCCTTGTCTGCCGGGAATATATATTTTTCGGGCAAAGGCAGGAAATCTTCTCCTTCAACGGCTGTCCCGCCAACCACCTTCAGGCGGAACGGCCGGTCACTGTCCGAAAGCATTCCAAATAACTGAACCGGAATTTTTACGCGGTGAGTTTCCACATCCCAAGCATCATTCTGGAAACTGTAGGAAATGGAATCGGTATATCCCTGAGGAGTTCCATCGATAGAAGTCGAAGTCACTTTCAGGAAATAAAGCCCCGACACTCCGCCTTCTTCACCCTTGTATAAAAAATCATCATTTTCGCATCCCCAGAACAGCAAGATTGTCAGGAGAATTATACTAAACTTTTTCATGATTCTGCTAATTAATGGTTCGGTATTGATTTTCACTATCCGGGAAAGGAAGTACATATTGCACCTCGCTCATACGAAATGTGCCGGTACCGGTGCCTTTGGAGATTTTTGCCTCATTTTTACGTTTAAAATAAAAAAACAACTGCCCTTCGCAAACAAATTCTTTGGTATATTCCTTCAACAAGTGGTTGTCCAGCCCTTCCGAAACGTCTTCCAGGCTCCGGTGATTCCGCAAAGTATTCAGATAACCGTAGGCTTCCGTTTCACTTTCCGCACACTCGGCAGCAATCAAATACATCTCGCTTAAACGTATCATTGGAATTAAAGTATTCCATAGGGTATCCGCCTGTTGCACACTTTTATATTTAATACAGATATAATCGCCATTTTCTGACTTAGAGTTCTCTTCCCAGAGAGGAGCATAACGAATGTCGCCCGTCTCATTGGCAAAAAGGTCTGTAATCACCCCTTTCTTAGGAATCAGTAAATTATTTGCCACATTTTCGGCATCAAAATAGGAACTAAAAATATTACCCCGGTTCCGGTTTAATAAAGAAAACAGAATCTCTGTTGAAAATACCCGGTCGGGATTCCGGGTTTCCCCTTTAATATTCGACAAGTCGACAAATGGGAAATACGTTTCGCGGTTTGGGTCGTCGATGACTTTCAAGGCATATTCCCTGGCTTCCTTTGTCATCCCTCCATACAGGTAAGCTCTTGATTTCAATGCCATCACTGCATAATAATTCATGCGTAACCCCCGGTAGCGGTATGAATTATCATCCCCGGAAGACATCAGAGGTCCCTCGGTCAGAATCGGATCCGACGCCTTCAACAATCCTTCGGCAACCGTGAGGTCGCGGATGATGCGATTCAACAACACCGTATCCGCCCGCAACAACTCGGGAGCCGAAACAGACACTTTCTCAGCATATGGAATAGCCGTACTTTCGGGATGAATAGAATAGACAGGTCCGAACAAACGCAGCAGATCGAGATGCAGATATGCCCGAACGGCCAAAGCCTCTCCCACAATCAAACGATAAGCATCCTGGGTCAGTATGCCATCCTGTTTTTCCGCATTTTCCAAAATATTATTGCAATTCAGAATAACGGTATAAGCCGTATTCCAAATCGATTGAATCCGTTGTTTACAGTAGTCTGTACCATAACTGTAATTAACTACCTCCATGTATTCGGTATTTTCGGAAACAATATTATACCGCTGGGCCATAATCTCTATAAACTCGTAGCCCAAAGAACTACCGTACAAACTACTGGAAAGCATATTCTGGTACACCCCGTTCAATGCCTGCAGAAAGCCGCTTTCCGAATTAAAAACCTGCTTTTCAGGCATACGGTCGGCCGGCTGCACGTCCAGCCAATTGTCGCAGCCCGACAAAACCGTCATCCCTGTTAGTATCAATAGAAATATTATTCTTTTCATAGTCCTTGATTTTAAAATGAAGCTGATAAAGAGAAAGAAACCGAACGGGCAAAAGGATACTCCGTACCCCGTTCCGTTTTGATGGATGAAACCCTGAAAATATCGTTCATATAGGCATTTACCCGCAATGCTTTCAGATGAATTTTCCGGACAAATTTCTGCTCGAATTCATAACCGATGCGACAACTTTCCAGGGCAAGGGAATTATCATCCTCCACAAAGCGCGAAGACATCGGAGTAGAAGAGGTCAGGGAGATTCCCTTGTATTTGGCAATATCCCCCGGATTCTGCCAACGGTCGTAGAGGGCCCGTTTGTCCTGATTCTTCTGCAATCCGGATTTAGTGATATTTTCTACCTTATTGAAAACAGCGCTGTTGAATTTCTGTCCCCCTAAGCGGTAACGGAAATCCAGATTGCAGCTAAAGCCTTTATAGGAAAATGAAGTCCCTACAATTCCTTCCACCTTAGGCCGTCCGACTCCTGCCTTTACTTCGTCGTCGTAAGAAAAATCAAACGTATAGGTCCCGTCTTTTTTGATAAAAATTTCCTGCCCGGTAGCTGGATCTATACCCGCCGAACGGACTGCATACAGCGCATCCGGACTGGCCCCGTCGAAATAACGCTGTAAGTTCTTGTTATGTCCGTTTTCATTAAACTTATCCAACGCATTCCCAATATGATCGTACTTCGAAGTCTCTGTCCGGAAATTGTAACGGAACGACCAGATAATTCTTTCCGACGGTTTGTAGATAGGAGAATAAATAAGCGTTCCGTTCAACCCTTTGGAAATTTGCTGCCCCATATTGGTCATCACCGTAGAAACGCCCGTAGAAGCCGCTACCCCGATATTCACCAGAAGAGGATCTGTTTTCTTATGGAAATAATCGATATTGAAAGTCAGCTTATTCCCAAACAGCGTTACATCCATACCGATGTTTTTATCCTGTGTCACCTGCCATTCCAGATCCGGATTTCCCAAAGCACTCAAAAACAACCCTTTGCCGAAGTAATTGGCACTGGCCGAAACAAAACGATAAGTGGTCAACGTCTGATAGGCACTGAAATTCTGATTCCCCGGATTACCGATAGAAGCCCTGAGTTTTAATAAATTCAGCCAATCTACATTGCCTTTCACAAATGCTTCATTATGTAGATTCCAGGCTAGTCCCACCGACCAAGTGTTGGTAAACCGCTTATTGGTACCGAAAACCGATGCCCCACTCGCCCGATAAGTAGCATCCAGCAAATAGCGGTCGTTGTAGGAATACCCTCCGTTCAGATAAAAACTGACGGACCTGCTTTCACTTTCATAATAGTTGGGGCGCCCATATTCCATATAGCCATTGGCAAAAGCCGGGGTGTCGAAATCCCCTTCAGGGAAGCCTTCAGCCGCATAACCGTTGTTGACATTTTCCGTCGAGCGGAAACTTCCGCCACCTACAAAATTCACCCGGTGGCGCTCGGCAAAGATATACCCGTACGTGGCTGTAAACTCTCCTTCATACTGCAGGGTTTTGGAATTGTTGTAAGTTAGACTACCTTTTTTCAGTACATCGGTATTGTCGAATTGCGTACTCAGCGGAGAGACAAAATCGTCCTGCCCGGCGATTGTTTTCGTCACTCCGAAACGTCCCCTCAATTTCAGAAATGTCAACGGGTTATACTCTGCGCTGAAATTATTCGTAATCCCAAAACTCCTCCCCGAATTCCGGCTGTTCAGGCTTGCATTATACAAAGGATTGGATACCTTCTCGACATCTTCTATGTATTCCAGCCATTTCTCCACTTTCCCTTCGGCCGTCCTTTTTTCATAATAAGGATTGGCCTGGGCATATTGAGAATAACTCACCAGGGGATCTTTTGTCTTATTGTAATTGATAGACAATTTATTACTGAACAACAGCTTATTCTTCCGGTAAATCAAATCCAGGTTTCCCCCGAAGATGTCCCGCTGGGATTCTTCCATCACTCCCTTGATTTGGTTATAGTTGACTCCCAAACCGTAACGGATTACTTCGTCACCTCCTTCGACATACAGCGAATGGCGATGGTTCAATCCTACCCGGACAGGCTCTGCCAGCCAATAAGTGTCGACCCCCTTCTTCACGGCAGCCAACCGCTTGCTGTATAAATCCTCCAACTGCGCCTCTTTGTCGGGAGTATATTCGGCACTGCTCAATTTATAACGCCCGGCTAATTGCTCGAACCTCAGCTTTTCTTCCGCATTCATCAGGTTATAACTGGATAAATCGGGCATGGAAATATTGAAATTTCCGTTGTAAGACACCCGCAATTCTCCTTTCAAGGGTTTCTTGGTTTCCACCACGACCACCCCGTTAGCGGCCTTTGAACCGTAAATTGCCGTCGAAGCGGCATCTTTCAGAATGGTGATGGATTCCACCCGGTCCATATCCAGATCCACAATGGTACGCAAACTGGTTTCAAAACCATCCAGAATAAAGAGAGGCTGATTCGGGTCGACGCTGAATTGCTCCTTCAAGCCGACAATACTGCTCTTGCCGCGGATTTCCAAATCGGGAAGACGGTTGGGGTCCGACCCGAATTCATTGCTTTCGATAACGGCAAAAGCCGGGTCCAGGCTTTTCAAACTCTGAATTAAATTCTGATTCCCGACCGTCCGCAGCTCGTCAGCCGTATAAGTGGTGGCTGCACCGGTAAAACTCTCTTTTTTACGCTGATAGATACCGGTAACGATGACCTCTTTCATATTTTCCACTTCTTCGGCAAGGCGTACCGATATTTCCGTCTGCTCCTCCACTTTAATCTCCTGTGTCTTCATGCCTACGAAAGAAAACCGAAGGGCGATATTCCTGACCGAAGGGCAGGAAATAGTGTAATTCCCTTCTGCATCCGTGGTCACTCCCACTTTCGTTCCCACGATCATCACCGTCACCCCGGGTAAAGGGTTTCCGGCGATATCGGTCACTTTCCCCTTCACCTTTCTTTCCTTCACCTGAGGCAGGCTTGGTAATGTTTCCGTTTTGCGGATGATGATGGCATGGTGCGACTTCACATAATGGAGCCCGGAATTTTCGAGGCATTTCGTCAGAATGCGGTCGACATCCACCTTTTCCATGTCGATGGTTATTCCTCTCACTGCAGCGATGTCTTCATCGCTGTACAAAAACACCAAACGGGTTTTTTCCTTCAGTTCCCAGATGATCTCTTCCAAAGAGGCATCTTGCTTTTTCATACTGATGGTCTGAGCCCTTGCAGATGCAAAAACCTGCATCCCGGCACACAGTAGGATAAATAAGGTTAATTTCATCCTGAATAAGATTTCCAACCATTTTCCCTGAACCGGAAAAATGTCATTCCGTTTTTTCTTCATACTTTTGTAATCGGTTAAATTTTACATTGTTAATAATTGACCCTGGGACCGGAAAATGTTGGCGCAGGCTCCGGTCCTTTTTATTTCCAATCCAGGAAAACTACATTTTCCCGGCGTTCGATTTTAATTTTATTGACCAATTCGATGACCTGCAGCAAGGTATCGATATGCTCATACCTTCCCAGATTGGCAGAAAGCCTTAGGTCCTTGACGGACTCCTGCCGGTAGCGGACCTCCATGGAATACCAGCGTGCGAGCATCCGCATCACATCTTCCAGCCGTTGGTTCTTAAAGACAAACATACCGTCGGTCCATCCGGTATACAAACGGACTTCTACTTGCTGGACGACCGATTCTCCCGTGGATTTATCCAACCGATACTGCTGGGAAGGAACAAGATCGATCGCTTCTCCAGCGTCTTGTCCGGGCAAAACCTGAACTCGGCCCGATACCAGCGTCGTCGCTATAAGCGAGTCTTTCCGGTAGGACATCACATTAAAACGAGTTCCCGTCACACGGACATCCATCCGGTCGGTTTCCACGATAAAAGGCCACTCCGTCGCTTTCTCCACTTCGAAAAAAGCTTCTCCGTCCAAATATACCCTGCGTTCGTTCCCGGCAAAAGCTACCGGAAAACGGAATTCACTTTCACAGTTCAAATGTACCCGCGTCCCATCCGATAAATTCACGATATAATCGGCACCGGCAGGTATTTTCAGCGTATTGTAAACCAACTGCAAAGTATCGGAAAGCAGGGAAGAATGCTGCCCATATGCCAGTAAACGATTGCTATCGTTGGTGATCCACACCCCATTTTGTTCCTGCACTTCCACCACATTATTCTCTAACCGGATGCTATGACCGTCGGCGAGAATTAATTCCGCACTCCTTCTTCCTGTATAGCTGTGAGAAAGCTGCAATTGTTCCGGCGCAGTTTTTTTCAAAAAAAGAAGGGCAGGCAAACCGATCGATAGCACCATGCAAGCGGCTATCAAGCAAACCTTTCGATATCTCACACCTTTCTGTACCGCAATCTTTTGCGCAAAACGCCCGTATTCTGTCTTTACCTTAAAATTTCCCCTGTCTTCTTTCCGGAAATAAGCTTCCCGTTGTCCCTGTATTAATTCGAACAACTCCCGATGATCATCCCGGCTCAACCATTCGATAAATTCCTCCTCCGTCAGAAGTTCCGGTTGTTCAAAATGAGCGATGACATATTCGATCTCCTTTTCACTCCAATCCATGACCTATCATTTTTTAGTTTCATATACACAGGGAAAAGGCTGAAATGGGTGAGAAAAAAGAATATATTTTAATATATATTAACACACAACCCCAAAGTCAGGGAAGAGATTTAAAGAAGATAATCTATTAAAAACAGAAGTTTTTTCTGGACCGGTAAAGCATCACCATCAATAAAGAAGCCGGAAACTCCTTCCGCAGGATTTTTAAACCGGTTGACAGATGGGTTTTTACAGTATTGACAGAGATGTCCAATAACTCTGCTATTTCTTTGTATTTCCTGCATTCCATAAAGCACAGATACATCACTTCGCCACAGCGACCCGGCAAATGCTCCATTCTGTCGACGATACGCCGGATTAATTCCTCATGTTCCCGATCATTGGCGTCGAAGTAGTGTTTTCCCGTTTCCCACTGCAATCGTTCATGTCGTAATTTCACCTTTAAATGGGCCAGATAGTTCAGGCAGGAATTTCGGGTAAGACTTAAAAAATAAGGGTAGACAGAACAGGTGAAATCGATTTCCTCGCGCCGTTTCCAAACCGATAAAAACACATCGTGAACGATATCCTTCGCCACTTCTTCGTCGCTTAAAAAGCTCATTGCATAAAAGCACAGGGGCTTGAAATGCTGTTTAAACAACATTTCGAACCGTTTGCTTAATTCCAGATCACTCGGACTCTTCGGGGAAACCACTTTCATGACACAGCTATTCCCCGCAAATATAGGATAAATAAAAGAAAAGAACATACTCTTCGCATCGATTAACAAAGAGTATGTTCCTTCATCCGATCATTGCAGACCTTTACAAAGCGGCCAACAGTCGCTCCTCCTTCGCCGGATCACTGCGGAAAAACAGCTTCGAGCTTCCGGGTTAATTCCTCCCCGCGAATATTGACAGCTTCGATTTTCCCTTCCGGATTCAGTAAAAAAAGATGGGGAATTACGGTGACTCCAAATTCTTTGGCCACCTTTCCATCCCGGTCACAGACATGAATCCAAGGTGTCTGAACTTCCAGTATGGCATTTTTCCAATGATCGGTAATCTGGTCGATACTCACTCCGAAAACTTCGAAGCCTTGGGGTCGATATTTCCGGTAGAGTTCCAGCACATGCTTGCCTTCTCTGCGGCAAGGGCCGCACCAGGACGCCCAAAAATCCACCAAAACCCATTTTCCTTTCAGTTCGTCCAGCGAACGCAGATTACCCGATCGATCGGTCAACCGAATATCTCCGAATTTCTGGCCGACGGCCTGCTTGCGCACCAACTCCCTACGGGCTAACATCAGCCGGTAGTCGTTATTTTGTTCCAACCCCTGCCCCAGAGAAGTGATCACCGAATCGATGTCGTGAAACTGCATACGATGGATCTGATTGGCCCGATACCAGCAGGCAGCCACATACTTATTATCCGGCGCAGTTAAAAAATCGGCTTTCTGTTGCTTGCGGGCTTCGGTGGCAGCCTTGAAAGCTTTTGTCGCAGCAGCGACTTTTTCCCGGTTCTTCGTTTCAAAAGAAGCCTGGTATAATTTCGCCATCCGTTCCTCCTCCTCGGCCAGACGGCGCTCTTCCCTCAGATAATGCCCCCATTTCTCATTATTAGGCGTACCCTCGACCGTGGCATAGTATATCGACTGTTTATCCGCATCGATTTTTATCTTTCCCGGTTCAAGGAATACGACCAGCTTACCCCTTTCCCGATTGAAGTGCAGATTCACCGACTGGATGCCCTGCGCGAGGTTCCCTTCGAAACGAAATTTCCCGTTTTCGATGCGTGCGCTATCCAACAACCGGTCTCCCTGCTCGGTCTTTTGCTTCATCCATACCCATCCGGAATCGATTCCCCGAATGGTCCCGTCGATGATATATTTGTCCGTCCGACGAGCCCACACCGGATTCGACAGCACAATAAAAGTCATTAAAATAAAAATTGTCTTGATCATGATCCTCTCCTTATTTTTGTGTATAGACGATATCTACCGGACGGCCGAAATGAGTATAGGGTTCCGGCTCTTCGAATTTCTCTTCCCAGCTAGTGGGAATCTGATAAAAACGGACATTTCCATTCAGTTCCGAAGAGCTTAAATCGATGCTTCCCACCACTAATTGCCCCTGGATTTTAGCATCCGAACTAAGCCCTGTGAAAATGTGAAACTTCAAGAAGGTAACGCTCTCGTCTTCCAGTGCTATCGGAGTAGCGGAATGACCGTTCATATCATACTGATACACTCTGTTGCCCACCGAATAATACAACCAGTTGGAAGCAGGGTACCGGAAATTTTATGTAAAGCCTATGTTTGTCCGCGGGATTGAGGAGGCAAAAGTCGCGCTGGAGTCCCCTTACGGCACTATTGTCTCTCACTGGAGCTGCCGGGACGGAAAGATCCAGATGGAAATCCATGTTCCGGCAAATACATCCGCAGTAATTTATCTACCGGAAAAGGAAGGATGCGAAGAAGTCGGAGCAGGGGTCTGGATCTATGAATATGAGACGAAGACCAGTCTGAAGGAACTGAAGTTCACTAAGGCCAGCACACTAAGAGAGATCCTGCACGCGTCACTGGGACTACAGATGCTGGAGCAGATTGAACCGGAGCTTGTAC
>CAJKZL010000043.1 GCA_905204385.1 uncultured Odoribacter sp.
GCAAGACTGCGGTGATTTCCTTTATTCTGCTGGTAGCTTTTTTATTTGTCGGGAAAGCCTTGTTGTCGTTGTTTAATGTGGACATATCTTCCTTCGCCGTGGCGGGAGCCTTGGTTTTGCTGGTATTAGCGGTGGAAATGATCTTTGGCATCGAAATTTTCAAAAACGACGGGCCTTGCGGTTCGGCTACGATCGTTCCTTTAGTATTTCCTTTGATTGCCGGGGCGGCTTCTTTCACTACTTTGCTGCCTTTACGGGCAGAGTATAATATTCTGAATATTATTATCGCTGTCGCCCTGAATATGATCGTGGTTTATTTTGTACTGCGATATGTCTATTATGTAGAGCGTTTGTTCGGGAAAAGCGGTGTTTATGTCATGCGGAAATTCTTCGGGATCATCCTTCTGGCGATTGCCGTCCGGTTGTTTACCACTAATCTGACCTCCTTGCTGGGAAGTTTTAGCTGATCAGAAAATCCGGTCGATAAATTTTACAAAACGGCTGGCATAAACCAGGTAAAGAACGGTCCATAACAAAAAACGCGACATGCGTCCGATGAACATGAAGATAAAGGTGCGGGTGCGGTTGGTCCTGTAAAATCCCAGGGCTACATTGGCGATGTCTCCTACCACGGGGACCCAAACAAACAAGGCTAGCAGACTGCCGTACTTTTCGACCTTCGCTTTCTGTTTCAGTAGTTGGCTTTCTTTTACATGAAAAAGTTTTTTGATGCGTTTTGTATTGCCGGCATGTCCTATGCTATAGATGACCAATCCTCCCAGCCATCCTCCGGCGCTTGCCAGGGCCAGACAAATCCAGGGATCGAAGCCGTTAGCTAAGAGAGCCACAAATAAAATGTCGGCTCCCAGTGGAATGAAAAGCGCAGATAGGAATGAGCCCGCAAAAAGTCCGATATAACCGTAGTTCGCCCAGGTTTGTGCCAGGGTCAGTATGATAAGTCCGTAATCCATTCTTTATTCTCTTATCGTTGGATTTACGGAAATCCATTCATTAGGTTAAGAAATGAATGCAATAAAACGATCGGCATAGCGGAGATAAAGCCAGGTCCATGCCAGGAAGCGGAGAAACCTTCCTGCCAGCATGTAGAGGGAGGAGGCATAAGGTTTCACCTTATAGAATCCCAGAGCGATGGCAAAAAGATCACCGACAAAGGGCAGCCAGGTGAACAGAGCAAGCCATACACCGTAACGGTCGACATACTTTTTTTGTCGGAGCAATTTTTCTTCCTTGACTTTGAGCCAGCGTTCGATCCATTCCCATTTTCCTATCCACCCGATCCAATAGGAGGTAAGCCCTCCCAGCCAATTGCCTACCGTGGCTATCGCCAGACACAGCCAAACGTTTCCTCCCAGTGCCAATACGCCGACAAGCAGTAGGTCGGCACTCATCGGGATAAGGGTGGATGCCAGGAAAGAACCGATAAATAATCCCCAATAACCTAAATCGATCAGTGAATCCATATTTCTTCCTACAGCATTATAATAACCGGATGGCCACAGACAAAAATAACATGTTCAGGGGACATACAACAAAACCGGGCGGATTATTTCATTATCTTTACAACCGTTTTAATGCAGTTTCTATGAAGATCGTCAGAATAATTTTGTTAGCCATGGCCATGGCATTGTTTTTAGTGAATTTTTGGGCTATCGACTACCAGCAATTGTGGGGAAAAGACAGCCAGTGGGCTTACTTGCGGATCGGAGCCGCTTTTGTGATCGTCATTGTAGTGTTGCGGATGGTCAAAAGAGATATCCGCAACAAAAAACAATAGTTCGTTCTCTTTAAACGCTTTCCACTTTGATTTTTCCTTTTTCGTCCGGTGAGAACACCAGTCGTTTAGGGTGCAGGGCTTGTGCATCGAAGTTGATGACCAGGGAGGGATCTATGGGTTTACCGTTCACCCTGATTTCGAAATGGACATGATCGGTGGTTGCTCTGCCTGTCTCCCCGGTAATGGAAACGGGCGTTCCGGCTTTCACGTGGTCGCCGGAGCGTACCAGATGCTTTGAATTGTGGGCGTATACGGTTTCCAAACCGTTATAATGCCGGATTACCACTACATTCCCATATCCCCGGCTCCAGCCCGCCATTCGTACAATGCCGTCGAAGGTGGCGACAACCGTATCGCGACGATTGATTTTCAGGTCCATGCCATAATGCATCCTTCCATTCCTGCGGCCGAATTTGGAAAGCAAACGGGCTCCCCGCAAGGGAAAATAAAAAGCGCCTTCTTCAAAATCGGTCAGATTGATAATCAACTCTTGACGGCGTGCGAATAGATCGTTGTCGGAAGCTCCTACCATATGTTTTTCCAGATTACTGAACGAGTCCCGGATTTCCAGGGGCGGTTCGTAGAGACGGACCGGTTTTGCTTCATAAAAAGCAAAATCGATGTTCACTTCCTTGGGGAAGTCTTCCGGGATATCTAATAAGGGTACGGGAGAATAATTCGGTCGGGTGGAAAGGGTTGCTTTGTAAGAGCAGGAGCAGAAACCTGCGAAAAAAAGGCAAATCGCTATCAGCGCTCGTTTTTGTTGTGTCATGCAATTCTGTTTGGTTATTACTAAAGTGTAAATCGCAATACTATCGAAAAACGCAAATATAAGCTAAAATGTTTCGATTTCGGGGCATTTATGGTGAATTATCACGTATTTTAACATGTAAACGTTTTAAAATCAGAGAATTTCTCTTCGTATTTTAACCTTTTTACCGCTTCCTTTTGACGACTCTCGTCCGCTTTTTCCTTTATTTTGTATTACCTTTGTCACTCTTTTGAAGTTTTGAGCAACCGGAACGCAAAAGGATAAATTATGGAATGGATTCATAGTATTTTTATAGATCATAATGTCATACAGGCAGTCATTGTGGTCACTTTAATTTCAGCCATCGGGTTGGCTTTGGGTAAAATCACCGTTTATGGAGTCTCTCTTGGGGTGACTTTTGTTTTCTTTGCCGGAATAGCTGCCGGACATTTCGGTTTGTCTATCGACTCCCAGATGTTGAATTATGCGGAAAGTTTCGGGCTGATTATTTTTGTATATGCCCTTGGGCTGCAGGTGGGTCCCGGGTTCTTCGGCTCTTTCCGGAAAGGAGGGATTACGCTGAACCTGCTGGCTTTAGCAGTAATATTCGTGGGTACTGCCATGACTCTGGTGTTTCATGTCATTACCGGAGTTTCCCTGCCCGATATGGTGGGCATACTGAGCGGAGCGGTCACCAATACTCCTGCTCTGGGTGCGGCTCAGCAAACGTTGAAACAGATGCATATGGATGGTGCCGATCCGGCGCTGGGTGGCGCCTGCACCTATCCGCGGGGTGTAGTAGGCGTCATTCTGGCGGTGATCGTGCTGCGGATGATGTTTCCTCGGCGGACGGCCCAAAGGGCAGAGGCCGAGGACAAGGCAAAGCATACTTTTATCGCTGAGTTTGCAGTTTGCAATCCGGGGATATTTGGTAAGAATCTCAGAGAAATAGCCCATCTCGCTTCCCATCGGTTCGTTGTTTCGCGTTTGTGGAGAAATGGCAGGGTGACCATCCCGACTTCCGATACGATCCTCGACGAGGGGGATCATCTGCTGGTTATCACTACCGAAGCCGAAGAAGAGGCTTTAAAAATCCTTTTCGGCGAAGAAGAGAAGGTGGACTGGAATAAGAAAGATATCGATTGGAATGCTATCGACAGTCAACTGATCTCTCAGCGCATTGTGGTCACCCGTTCGGAAATCAACGGGAAGAAATTAGGGTCTCTGCGCCTGAGGAATAATTACGGGATCAATATTACCCGGATATACCGGGCCGGCATGCAATTGCTGGCAACTCCCGAACTGGTGCTTCAGTTAGGGGATAAGCTGACGATTGTGGGGGAGGCTGCTGCCATCAGCGAGGTGGAAAAAGTGTTGGGCAACAGGATTGTCAGCCTGAAGGAACCCAATCTGATCGCCGTATTTATAGGCATAGTGCTGGGTTTGGCTTTAGGGGCCATTCCTTTTACCATCCCCGGAGTGAGCTATCCCGTTAAATTGGGTCTGGCCGGAGGTCCTATCATTGTAGGCATTCTTATGGGGGCCTTCGGACCGCGCGTGCATATGGTCACTTACACCACCCGAAGTGCGAATCTCATGTTGAGAGGACTTGGTTTGTCGATGTATCTGGCTTGTCTGGGACTGGATGCCGGAGTTCACTTTTTCGAGACGGTATTCCGGCCGGAAGGTTTGCTCTGGGTTGCCCTGGGGTTTGCCATTACCTTTGTTCCGGTAGTCCTGGTGGCGGTTGCCGCTTTGAAATTCATGAAGATAGATTTTGCTTCCCTGGCGGGTATGCTTTGCGGAAGCATGGCTAATCCGATGGCGCTGAATTATGTAAATGCAACGGTTGAAGGGGATAATCCCGCTGTTTCCTATGCAACGGTTTATCCCCTTTCGATGTTTATCCGGGTGATTTTGGCACAGCTCATTCTGATGATTTTTCTTTAAGAGAGCCATTGCCGGATTTGCTGAAGGCGTTTCGGAAAGTTCGTGGGGCTATGGGATGGAAAGCCCCGCATCAGGGATCAGTATCCCATCGGATAACCCCGGTATAGCCATTGCATAAAATATCCTCCGAACAATAGCCCGAGAACGATCCATATGGCGATCATGATCAGAGCCGCCTTGGCCCAATTGGCTTTGGTGGGATTTGTGGACCGGCTGAATCCCCAGACAAACAACATGATGATGTTTACAATGGGGATCATGGTAACGATAAGTGTGATGATCCAGTTTCCGATGCTTGTCGGATAGGTTTGCGGCGTTTTGTATTCCATTTCCATAACTTTTCTTTTTAGTGTGGTGTTTGTTTGTTAAAAGTATATATTTGTAATCTATCGTTGGAGATGAAAAGAAAACTGAAGACATATAGCGATGATGAACTTTTGTGTTTATACCGGGAAAGTCGACAATCTTCCTATCTGATAGAATTATACGAACGGTATATGGTCTTAGTTTACGGCTTAGCATTGAAATATTTTAAAAATATCCCTGATGCTCAGGATGCTGTCATGCAAATTTGGGAAGAGTTGTTCGATAAAGTCCTGAAGCATGAAATCAGAATATTCAAAAATTGGCTGTATACTTGTGCCCGTAATTATTGTCTGATGGAATTGCGTCGGAGATCCGGAACTCAGACCATAATTTTGGATGAAAAAATTATGGATTTTTGTGATGATTTTAATCTATATGATGACGGGGCGGAAGAAGGACAAAAGGAAGCGCTTCGGCAGTGTATGGAAAATTTGCCGGAGCAACAACGGCTTTGCATCGGGTGGTTTTACGGTGAGGAACTTTCCTATAGAGACATCGGGACAAAATCGGGTTTTTCACTGAAAACAGTGAAAAGTTATATTCAAAACGGAAAACGAAATTTACGCCTGTGTCTTGAGCGTAAAGGGTTTGGAAGAAAGGACGACTATGAACGGAGCTAAGCGGATATGGAATTATTTACGGAGCGGTAAGACCGGAAAGGAAGCCCAACGTTTGGAGAGAATGGCTTTGAACGATCCTTTTTTGTACGAAGCATTGGAGGGACTGGAGAGTGTGGACGGAGAGCATGAGCAGGTGGTGGAAAAGCTATGTCGCAGTCTAACTCATCCTCCCCGGAAGAGGATATTCTTTTACTGGGCCGCGGCAGTTGCCGCTATTCTGGGAGGCGTTGCATCGGGTGTTTTACTCCGGCCTGCAGAACCGTTACCTTTGGCTAGCGTGACATTGCTGTCGGATACCCTGGAGAGAGAAATGCCTCTTATGGTTTATCAGGACAGTGCAAAATCCGCATATGGAAATAACGCAAAAGAATTGCTTGATTATTCAGATGCGGCGGATTTTTCCGGACAGGAAGAGGAGGAAGCGGAACGACCTCGTCCGGAGAGGCTGCTTGCCCGGGCGGATCAGGCTATTCCCAAGGGGGCGGGGGGCGCTGAGGAAGTGCAGGACAAACGGCAACAAGTGGAGACATTGAAGAAAGCTATGCCCCTGGCTGTGCATGCTCCGGTCATCGGGGATACCGTGGCTCCGCCAAAGCCTGCTGCGAGCGCTTCTGCACGGCAGGATACCCTGCCGACGGTAAGGAGAAAACGACAAAAGCGCCGGGAGGTTTCTTTAATCGAACAACAAGGAAAGCTCAGGACAGACTGGATGGAAGAGTTCCGGCACTATGTTTCGGATTCGTTGCGTTATCCGGAAACTGCAAGGGACAAAGGGGTAGAAGGAGTTGTTGTTTTATCCGTACATCTCAATAAACATTACCGTCCTTCCCGGATCAAGGTGGTCCGGAAGTTATCTCCGGCCTGTGACCGGGAAGCCCGGCGTTTGGTGGAAGAGTATCCGGGACTATGGAATACAGGTGTGCGCGATTTTACGGTATCCGTGACATTCTCCCTGGAGGACCGGCCTTAATCCAGCATTAAATTCATATAAGGATATTGATTTTCGCTCAGGCCGTTCAAAGGCTGCGGCAATTGATCCGGCTGGTACCCTAGCAATGCCTTCGTCAAAGAAGGAATGTCCGTCTCAATGTCAGCAGGTCGGTTGAGGTGGCCGGAGGATATACACTCACCTGCTGCAAGCGTAAAAATGCCATTGTTGGCGGGAAGTTGCGGATCGTAGACTTTCAATCTTAAGGATAAGTCCGGATTTTGTGCTGCCAGGTGGCTCAGCATATACTGTACGTCGATAATTCTGGCCATACCGTAACGGTTTTGACCTGATTGGCTTGGGAATTGCCGGCAGGTAACCGAAGGGGCGTGAAAAATGGAGAAAAGCGCGTGCAAAAGAGTGGCTTGTTCCTGCTGCGAACGGTAAAGCATCTCTTTAACGTAAAGTGTGTCGGCTTCCGGAACGGCTAAAGCCCATCCGGTTGTGGACTGCCGGTCTTCGGAGGCGCAAACCAAAAGCCGTCCTCCCGAGAGATATGTTTCTTCTACGATAGCCAGGTAATCCTCTTCCGTATGTTGGACACAACAGTTTTTTTGCATCAGTGTATCCCGAAAAAAGGGATAATGCTGCCGGGCAAATTCCGCATCGAAATGTTCCGGGGAAAAGAAGGGGCCTGAAGGCATTGCCTGAGCAGGAGGGACGGCATAACTCGTGGTAGAATAGCTGAAGACCGCAGCATATCCTAAATGTCCGTAATATTGAAATAGCCGGTCGTTTGCCGGAATCAGTGTACTTAAAGCAATATTCCGTTTGTGCATTTCCAGAAAGGCCTCCTGCAACAACATGGACATCAAACCGTGATTGCGCGCTTCTTGCAGGGTGCAGGCGCCTGAGATATAGGAGGTGGTGAGCAGAGTTCCCGACCAGGTCATCGGATAAGGAAGCATAAGGAGAGCGGACAGGGCTTTTCCGTTTTCTTCGTATACGAGTGAATTTTCATCACTATATTTCCGTTCGAAATAAAAGCGGATAAACTCTTCGGAATCCTGAAAATTTTTCCGCCATAAATCCATTACTTGCTCTTTCTTTGTCATAAAACGCGCTTGAGAAGAAGTCCGGGGATTATACTTTTTTAAGGGCTCTGGCTTTTTCCAGCAGGATGGCCGGATGATAGGAGAGTTTGGCTTGCCGCAAACCGGGGATTCCCAGGTCCTCTTCCCGGTTGAGGTAAATATATTGTTCGGGCAGATGAGAAGCAAAATATTGATTGATCGCGCTGTATACGCCATCGATAGTGATATCCGCTTTTTCATAATGCACTCCGAATGTGTCGGAGGAAATAGGGGCCCCGAAGGTAAAGGCTACGATTTTCCCTTCTATCCGGATAATGGCTCCGCTCAGATTGAGGTCCTCAAAATGATGGAGGGCGAAGGTCAGGGCCCGTCGTTCGTTTTTGATGTTTTCGTTTTCAATATAGCCATGTTTCATGCACCATTGCGATTCGAATTGCAGGCATTCCTGAACAACCTCGGGCGTGAGTGGTTCATACGTGGATCGGTATTCCTTATTGAATTTGTTGACATGATTCCTTTTAGGCTGATAGTGTTTTCCCTTGAGTTCCGCCAAGTCTTGCCTGAGGTAGAGATAATCGAAATAATCCCGGTCCGTACGGTATTCGAACAAGGTAGGGAACGACTGTTCCAACTTCGTTTGCAGTGCGGGTAAAGAACCTCGCAGACATAAGGGAGCCTGCTCTGCGCGGGCAAATTCTTCCAATCGATGGATGATGGAAATTAAATTCTCACCTCCTACAGGCAGGAAATATTCGTGGAAGCCTTCCGGATGCAGGAAACGGATCACTAATTGGTGGTCGAGAATCGCATAACTGGATTCCGTGAGAAAATGCCAGCTACATAAATTGGCGAAGGATAAATCACAATCCCGTTCCTGGGTGGGGAGAAGATAAGAAGTGATCGATTCTTTATCCTGGATTGTGATAGGTTTGAATTCTGTCATATGCGCTGCTATTTGCTGCTGCGAATGTATTCTATTTTTAGTTGCTTGCATACTTTCTGTTTAAAAATTTTTATGTAAACGTTTGTGGTTTCCGGAGTCTTGGTCTTGCTTTTTTTATATATCCAAACGAATTTTTGACGGAAAATGTTTGAGAAAAGGGAAGAGATCGGAATCTTACCTATTTTTTATAAGCGACTTCCTGTAACGGATGAATGTTCGGGGAGAAGCGGAGCCTCTAAGTAAAAAGGGGCCAGGATGTGAAATCTAATTCGATGTTCGGTCGTAAAAATATTTATTTCCGGTCCGATACACGAAAAGAAAATATGAAAATCAGTAAAATTGGTACAAAAATCCCACTTATGGGTACAACCGCTACCGAGAAGGACCGCTAATTTTGTATTATAAAAATAATCAAGAATGATGAGCCGACGAACAGAGATTTCCGAGGAACTTTATTAGTCATCATCCAAATATCGACGGAGATATACAGGTAAAATAGAACGGTAATAAGATGAATATCGAAGATTTCAAAGAATATGTGAAAACGGGTCAGGCCCTCAATACAGAGGAGATCCATCGTTTCATGGACGAGATGAGTAATGAAGCACGTCGGGTGACATTCCGGTTAAATGCGGCATATCACGGCCCGGAAGAAGTACGTAAACTGCTTTCCGAACTGTTCGGTTATCCGGTGCCGCAGTCGTTGCGCGTGTTTCCTCCGTTCTATGCCGATTTCGGCAAGAACATCGCCGTAGGAGAGAATGTATTCATCAATGCTTGTTGCCATTTTCAGGATCACGGCGGAGTAACGATAGGAGACGGATGCCAAATCGGGCATAATGTCGTGTTTGCCACGCTTAATCACGGGCTTTCACCCGAAGAGCGTAAATCTACCTATCCTGCTCCTATCGTATTGGGGAAAAACGTATGGATTGGCTCGAATGCCACTATCTTGCAAGGCGTAACCATCGGCGACAATGCTGTCGTAGGTGCGGGTGCGGTCGTAACGAAAGATGTGGCGGCGAATACAGTGGTGGGCGGTGTACCGGCAAAGTTCATCAAGTCTATCCGATAAAAATGAAGTAATATGATAAAATTAGTTTTAAGTATTTTTTTAATTACCCTATTCAGTCTATTAACCTTCCATCTTATGGCACAGAAAAAAATAGTACAGACGGCAGGACGCGATCAATTGGGTGAGTTCGCCCCCGAATTCGCCCGCCTCAACGATGATGTCCTCTTCGGAGAGGTGTGGAGCCGCAATGACCTGCTGAATCTCCGTGACCGCAGTCTGGTGACAATCACATCACTGATCAGTCAGGGGATTACGGACAGTTCGTTGACCTTTCATCTCCGATCGGCGAAGAAAAACGGCATTACCCGCACCGAAATCGCTGAAATTATTACCCATATCGGTTTCTATGCCGGATGGCCGAAGGCATGGGCGGCATTTCGTCTTGCCAAAGACGTGTGGGCGGAAGACACCGCCGGAGCGGATGCCAAAGCTGCGTTCCAACGCGAGATGATCTTCCCTATCGGTGAACCGAATACGGCATATGCCAGGTATTTCATCGGCAACAGCTACCTTGCCCGTATTTCGACGGAGCAAATCCCCTTTGCCAATGTCACCTTCGAGCCGCGTTGCCGTAATAACTGGCATATCCACAAAGCCACGAAGGGCGGTGGACAGATGCTCGTCGGGGTAGCCGGCCGAGGCTGGTATCAGGAAGAAGGGAAGCCGGCACAGGAGATTTTACCCGGCACGGTGATCCATATCCCCGCCGGCGTGAAACATTGGCATGGCGCGGCAGCCGATAATTGGTTCGCTCACCTCGCTTTTGAAATTCCCGGTGAGAATACCTCCAACGAATGGCTTGAACCGGTAACGGATGAAGAGTACGATAAACTTTAAAAATAAAAAACAGATTTCTTATGGATAAATTCACACTAACTCCGCATTTACGGCTGTGTCCCGGCATCGCTCGAACCACGGCTTGGCTTTGCATGCAGCTTACACGTAAATTTTTATTTGTATTACTGGCGGTTGTAGGAATAACGACTACGACCTATGCCCAAAAGAATCAAAATATGGACAAAACGCAATCCGAAAAGAAAGTACTTATCGTCTACTTTTCTGCGACAGGGACAACCGCCCGCGCTGCAGAAAAACTGGCGAATGTTACGGGCGGAGAACTTTATGCAATTACGCCTGCGCAGTCTTATACGGATGCCGATCTCGATTGGCACGACAAGCAATCCCGCAGTTCGGTGGAAATGAACGATCCGAAAGCCCGTCCGGCGCTCGGCGGCAAGAAACTGAACACTTCCGGTTATGATGTGATATTCCTCGGCTACCCTATCTGGTGGAATCTCGCACCGCGAATTATCGATACATTCATCGAAAGTCATGACTTGAAGAACAAGATTCTTATTCCGTTCGCCACATCGGGCAGCAGCACGATCGCTAACAGTGTGGCGACCCTCAAGAAAAGCTATCCTGAACTGAATTGGAAAGAGGGAAAATTGCTGAACCGGATGAGCGAAAACGATATCCGCGAATGGATTGGAAATTTGAAGTATTAATCGGATAAAAAACAGGAACTATCGACAGTGTCGGCGCAAGGCTTACTTGTCAAGCTGGAATTTTTTTGTGGTTGAATAGGTCCCTGAATGAAAAGTTGTTCACCTTTTAAGGAGTAAATCTTCGCTATTGATTGCCGCGTGCAGAATACGGGAACTAAAAAGCAAGAGATTTATAACTTAAAAGGTGAATCATTATGATATAGCAGCCGATCACTTGGGTATGTCACTTCTAGCCTTACTCCGACGCATAACACATATCGGGTGTGAAACAATCCGGTTTATAACAGGAGTGGATTTCTCCCTGTTAAAAAACGCTATTACTTCTGCCATTTCTGTATATTTCCTTCCAGGTCGATTTTGATGTCTATTTCTGTCGCTCCTTTTTCCAGTTCGAAGACATAATAATTGCCTTCAGGGGTTTCATACTTTTCGATGTCGTCGATGAGATAATCGCCATAAGCAGTATTCAGGGCTTGAAGTACTGTTTCTTCTACTTCGCCGGTTGTCACATCGTAGTGGGTATCGATCCATTCGTAACTGGAATTGAAAACCACTTCCATACTTTTATTATTGTAGATGATATCGGCTTCGATGAGTCCGTGTTCATTTTCTACTTCTATGATCCTGGCGCCGGGATAGCGGCTGTCGATCCATTCGGTGACGGCTGAAGGAATCGGCCCTGGCAGATATTGCTCGTAATCGTCCTGATCAGTGTCGGGTACGGCTTTCATCAGTATGCCGTCCTGCGAATAGTATAAATCGAATTCTTGCTTGTCTTTTTTGACTTCGATGACATAAAGCGTTTCCGCCTGCTGGCGATCCAGACGGTCGATGTCGTCGGTAGTCCAGTCGGCATATTCGCTGTTGCCGAATGCTTTGCGTACTGCTTCGGGGAGGAGTTCCAACCTGTTGAGTTCCGTTTCGGTCATATGCCATTGACCGTTTGCATCGAACCAGGCCGAGTGAGAGAGTTGATTGTCGATGAATTCGGCTTTCAGGTAAGCTCCTTTATGCTCCCATTCCACCTGCTCAGCGGCAGGGTATTTGGTTTGAAAGGCTTTTGTCACCGCTTCGTTAGGAATAGGGCTATCGTCATCGTTACAAGCGGTAAAGAGAAAAATACCGCAAATCCAGCATAATAAATTTCGTTTCATAGGAGTGTGTTTTATTAGTTATCGATATCGACAATCTGAAAATTCGTATTGAATTTGATTTCCAGCTGATTGTTTAGCTTTACCTCATATCCTTTGCTGTCCCTTTCAATTTTCAGGGGTTTTGCCTCAGGGTATTGTTTGGCGAGGAGGTTGCGTATGGGTTGAGGGATAATGGCCTCCGGAACTACCGAAAACTTGCAGTTTACTTCTTCCCATAGACCGTTTTT
>CAJKZL010000044.1 GCA_905204385.1 uncultured Odoribacter sp.
CTTCCCGGCGGCTGTCGTAAATTTTGAAGCTTCCGCGGTCTTTGGCCAGATGAACCGAATCCCTGTAAGATTCCACGGCCAGCGTTTTTTGCACATCCACAGCAAAATCTATTGCCTCGTCGCTACCATAGCGCAGGCCCAGGGCCGCCAGCATATCGCCTTCGGCCGTAATCCCGACACCCGTACGGCGTCCTTCCTTGGCCTTCTGGCGGATTTTCTCCCATAAACGGATTTCTACTCCTTTTACTTCATCGGTCTCCGGATCTTCGTGCACCTTATCCAGGATGACGTCGATCTTTTCCAATTCCAGATCGATGATATCGTCCATGATCCTTTGAGCAATTGCGACATGCTTTTTAAAAAGCGGAAAATCGAAATAAGCTCCCTTTGTAAAAGGATGCTGAACGTAAGAGTAAAGATTTATCGCCAACAACCGGCAAGAATCATAGGGACATAAAGGGATCTCACCGCAAGGATTGGTGGAAACGGTGCGGTATCCTTTGTCCGCATAGCAATCGGGAACGCTTTCCCGGATGATAGTGTCCCAGAATAAAATCCCTGGTTCTGCCGATTTCCAGGCATTATGAACAATCTTATTCCATAGCTGGCGTGCATTTATTTCTTTTTTATTCTTAGGTTCGTCCGAATACACCGGATATTTCTGCACATAAACCTCATCATCGATCACAGCTCTCATAAAGTCATCGTCGATCTTCACCGATACATTCGCACCCGTGACCTTCCCTTCCGACATTTTCGCATCGATAAAGCTTTCCGAATCCGGGTGGTTGATAGAAACGCTCAGCATCAAAGCGCCCCGGCGTCCGTCCTGGGCCACTTCACGAGTCGAATTGGAATACCGCTCCATAAAAGGAACAATACCGGTCGAAGTCAGGGCCGAATTTTTCACCGGCGATCCTTTGGGGCGAATATGGGATAAATCATGCCCGACGCCACCCCTTCTTTTCATCAGTTGGACCTGTTCCTGGTCAATTTTCATGACTCCGCCATAAGAGTCCGAAGGTCCTTCGTTACCTATCACAAAACAATTCGAAAGGGAGGCGATTTGAAATTCATTACCGATACCCGTCATAGGACCTCCCTGGGGAACAATATATTTAAAATCGCGCAACACTTCGAAAATATCGTCTTCACTAATGGGATTCGGATAACGGTTTTCAATTCTGGCTATTTCCTTAGCCAACCGCCGATGCATATCGTCCGGATTCTTTTCAAAAATGTTCCCGAAAGAATCCTTCAAAGCATATTTATTCACCCACACCCGGGCAGCCAATTCATCCCCATTGAAATAGGTCAATGAACTTTGAAACGCCTCATCCGGCGTATAAATCTCCTGCTCTTTCGTTACATACTCATTCATAGCTTATTACCTTTATTGTGATTGTTTTGTTATAGGATAGGACAAATATATAGAAAAAGAGACCACATCTGGTAACTTTTTAACAGATATTTTTTGGCAAGTTTTCCATTTCAACAACACAAACAACTAATTATCAACATAATAAAAAGTTACCAACATGCTAAAAGTTTTCCAAAAAGTTAGCCAGTTAATCAGATAAATGAAATAAACAAGAAATCGAACAGAAATATTTTTCAACAAAAAGACAGGAAAACGAACGGAGGAGTCTCTCCTGTCCGAACCTTTCAATTCAACTCAGCAAGTTCCGCAGGAATGGCCACTACAAGGCGGGAATGTTCAAAGTCCAGAAATTTGATATAGACTTCTGAAAAGGGCAAAAGGATTTCCTTACCGCCAAATGAAAGGGTAAGTACGACATTTCCGGAATAATCGGCGACATCGACGACCTCCCCAGAGGTATCGGAGATCTCATCCGTCACCCCGAAGCCGATAAGCGAATAGACATCATAATCCTCCATCCCTTCCACTTCGCTAGTCTCCAGCAATTCTTTTTCCAGTAAAACCTCACAGCCCGACAAAAGTTCGGCCTGCTTGAGAGTATCTACATAATCGAACTTAACGATATAAGAAGAATGATTGCGCTGTGTCAATCCGTCTTCAGCAATAAAAAAGGGAACCGGTGCCCCATCCAAAAGGAGGAACACCGGTTTGTCCGCATATCTTTCGAGCAGATCGCTATCCGTGGTAATGATCACAGCCCCTTGTAAATTGTGGGTTTTGCTCACCTCACCGATTTTAATGCAATCTTCCCGGCCGATCATCACAAAAATTATTCGGCAGCCGGAGCTTCAGCAACAGTTGTTTCCTCAGCAGGGGCGGCAGCAGCTTCAGCTTCTGCCTTTTTAGCAGCCTCGGCGGCAGCTAACTCCGCTCTTTTCTTTGCAATTTCTTCTTCTCTGGCAGCACGCACTTTTGCTTCAGCTTCCAGACGGGCTTTAGCAGCAGCATCTCCGGCTTCAGCCAGTTTCTGAATCTTAGCCTGAACCTTAGCTTCTTTTTCCTTCATCCAAGCTTCGAATTTCGCTTCGGCAGCAGCTTCGTCAAAAGCGCCTTTTTTCACACCTTCCAAAAGATGTTTTTTCAACAGCACTCCTTTATACGACAGGATTCTAGAAGCAGTATCCGTAGGTTGTGCCCCCACCTGCAACCAATACAATGCTCTGTCGAATTTGAGATCGATAGTAGCCGGGTTTGTGTTCGGATCATAGGTTCCGATCTTTTCAATGTAACGACCATCGCGTGGTGCTCTACTATCTGCTATCACTACATGATAGAATGGACGACCTTTACGTCCGTGTCTCGCTAATCTGATTTTTGTAGCCATTTTGTTAATCTATAAAAATTTTTATTCTCCCATACCCGATGGGAGCCGCAAAGATAATGCAAAAAGAGAAAAGAGAAAAATAAAAGAACGAGAAAAATCGAGGAAGCCGAAGCACAAAAACAATTTATTTTAACCGTCAGCAACCCCCTGGTTTACAGGGATTGCATATCCTTAACTTCGGAGCATATTCGGAGTAATTTCAGTATATTTTTACTATATTTTTAGAAAATAAATGAATTTAATCCGATAATTACTTGAAATTACGCTTTTTAAATCTTATATTCAACCTGTCGAATCCCGGACAAAAAGATTGTACAACCTTAAATCTTTCACCTCATGGGCATCATCTCTTCTCCTTTATTTACGGATGCAAAAGGCACCTTAGGGAATATCATTATTTATAAAGTAAAAAATCAGGTACGCATCCGGGCAAAACCTTTGGTACACAAGGACAGAAAAAGTCCCAAACAATTGAAGCAACGCGCCAAGCTGAAAACGGCACTGGCATTATACCAAAAACTGGATTATGCTTTCAAGCGATCGTGGCAAATCTGCGCCGAAACATCGCCCATGAACGGTTGTAACCTATTCATTCGCGAAAATATCGGAAATATCGGCCCCGACGGAGAAATCATCGATTGGGCAGAGCTAAAAATCAACCATGGTCCTTTGTTGCAGGCCAACCACCTCCGCGTAACAGAAAGCGACGAACGAACGGTGACCGTCAGTTGGGACACGGAAACCCTGGAGGCCATCACTTTCGACGATCTGGTGCAAATCGGAGTTTACGGCTACCTCGAAGCGACCGAAGAAGAAAGCATTTACTACCTCCGGGAAACGAAAAGCAACCGCAAGACTGGTCGATGTACATTTGAAATTCCCGAAGGCAAAGGGATATTGCATTTTTACATTTGCTTCAAAAGCATCTATACCAACGAATCGTCGGACAGCCTATACATCGGAAGCCGGGAGGCGAAACAGAAAGCCGAATAATTCTTTCATTATTATATCGTAAAGCTATTTCAAAACCGGTCAACGTTTATCCTGAGGGTTTCGAAACCCGGCAAGCCTTTCTCTTTACGCCGGCCGGATAACTAAAATGGAAAAATAGGTGAAATCGCGGGCGAGTATTTCTTGGGGAGAAGCGGTATAATATTCCTCCGGTGTACCCACCTGCTCGAAATAATGGTAGTTCAATTCCAAATGACGGGCGATAAAAGGACGCAAGACCGCTTCGCCCAAAGGGACTTTCATGATCACCAGGGTACGTTTGGCAACCACCGCTTCCAACAATTCCTCCACCAGCACATCGCCGGGGATCACAAGCAAGCGTTCCTGTTGTTTCACCAGATGAAGCCCAACAGAAGCGCCTGCAGCAATAAAGGCCGGCACTCCGGCTATCATATCTACCGGAAAGCCCTCCTGTTGCAAACGAACGTACATATAATTCGCCGACGAATAAAAGCAGGCATCACCTTCAGCGGTTACCGCCACGGTCTTGCCGGACCGGGCCAGAAGCAACATTGCCGCGCAAGCTTCCTCGTAGGCTTCGACCGCTTTTTCCCGATTCCGGGACATCGGAACTTCAAAAACACGGATCTTCGATTCGTCTACCGACAAACTGCGCAAAATGGTCATCGCCCTCGACTTGACTCTTCCGTCGCCAGTACGGGTTGCCGGACAAAAAACAACATCAGCAGCATTCAACGCCTTTAAAGCTTTCAGCGTAATCAAATCCGGTTCCCCCGGACCTAAGGATACACCTATAATTTTACCTTTCATGGTCATTCGCAACATTATTATCCCTCCGCCTACAAAAGTCACAAAAAAATCAAAGCCGTCAAAATAAATATTATCTTTGTCCCTGTGTTGGTTTATTTGAAACAATTGCATATCTGGATTGAAGGGAGAAGGACTGTTTTAGAGTCCACCTCGTTTCATACCGGTAATCTGCAATTCAAAAAGGGAATCCGGTGCAATTCCGGAGCTGTCCCCGCAGCTGTAAAGTCAATACTGTCGTGAATACAGATCTTTTCATACACACCCACTGAGCCTCGTGGTCCGGGAAGGGGAAAAGATGACAAGCCAGAAAACCTGCCAACAGCATAAAATAATAAATCCATTTTTTCTTTCGGAGGAAAAGAGTATGAAAAGATTCATCCAACTTTCTGCTATCGCCTTATGTTGTCTAGGGCTTTTGCCCTGTTCGTGCCGCAATGCTCAAAAAACAAACCGGCAAAAGGAAAATACTCATCTGGCTTCGGATAAAGAGTCGGGTATTCGTTATGCCAAAGGATTCTGGCTGGAACCCCGGGAGGGATACCGATTGCTACACATCAAGGACCCGCAAAGCGTGCAAAGCACCCGATATACCTTTGCGCTGCGGCAAAGGTGCAGTTCACCGGCCATACCCGAGGGAATCCCTGTCATCGACCTTCCCGTCGAGCGTTCGATCTGTATGACCTCTCTGCAATTATCCAATTTCATAAAACTCGAAGCGACGGAAAAGGTAGTGGGAATCAGCAGTTCCCGGTTTCTGGCCAATCCGGCTATGAAACGGCAATTAGCGGAAGGAAGCACGCGCAAAATAGGGATAGAGGGTAATTTCGACACCGAGGTCATCCTGAACCTGGCCCCCGAAGTGATACTGATTTCTCCCTTCAAGCAAGGCGGATATGATGCGATGAAAGAAGTAGACCTTCCTCTGATCCCCCATCTGGGCTATAAGGAAATGACACCCCTGGGACAAGCCGAATGGATAAAATTCACCGGCCTGCTTATCGGCCAGGAGGCAAAAGCCGACAGCCTATTTGCAGAAATCGAGCATAAGTACAACCGACTGAAAAAGCTAACCGCCCGGGTGAAATCCCGCCCGATAGTGCTGAGCGGGGAAATCCACGGCGGCACCTGGTATGCCGTCGGAGGGGAAAGCTTCCTGGCTCAAGTATTCAAAGATGCCGGGGCCGATTACTTCCTGAAAGACGATCCCCGCTCGGGAGGTGTCAATCTGGATTTCGAAACCGTATACAACCAGGCCGACCAGGCCGACTACTGGCGCATCCTGAACAGCTATCCGGGCACTTATTCCTACGAAGTACTCCGGGCACAGGACGAACGCTACGCCGATTTCAAAGCCTTCAAACAAAAAGGGATTATCTATTGCAACATGCGCGAAAAACCTTATTACGAAAACATGCCCATGGAACCCGAATTATTGTTATCGGATTTTATCAAAGTTTTTCATCCGGATTTATTACCGGATTATCAACCCGTTTACTATCATCTGCTAAAAGACTGATTCTATGTCCAAAACCGGTAAAAATACAACCTATCTTCTGCTGTTGATCCTGCTGATCTTTGTATTTTTATTTCTGAATCTGGTGTTAGGATCGGTAAATATCCCCCTGAAATCGGTCTGGAATATCCTCACAGCCCAGGGAGATGAAGCGGTAACCTGGCAAAATATCATCTGGAAATCGCGTTGTCCTCAGGCCTTGACGGCTTTGGTCGCCGGAGCAGGCCTTTCCATCAGCGGCTTACAGATGCAGACTGTTTTCCGCAATCCGCTGGCAGGGCCTTCCGTGTTGGGCATCAGTTCCGGCGCCAGTCTGGGCGTAGCCTTTGTAGTCTTATTTTCGGGCAGCATCGGCGGGGTAGCCTTAAGCCAGCTGGGCATTATCGGGGAGGTGGCACTTTCTGTCGCTGCCATCGCCGGTTCGCTGTCGGTCATGGCCTTGATCGTTTTTGCTTCCAACAAAGTGAAGGGAAACGTTACCCTGCTCATCATCGGGGTGATGATCGGTTATCTGGCCAACGCCATCATCGGCATACTCAAATTTTTCAGCGTGGAAGAAGACATAAAGACTTATGTGATCTGGGGACTGGGAAGCTTTTCCCGGGTTTCGGGCAACCAGATGATGTTATTCGTCACCATCATGCTCCTATTGCTTCCCCTCTCTTTTTTATTGATAAAGACCCTCAATCTGCTTATGCTGGGCGATGGGTATGCCCGCAATCTGGGTTTGAACATCAAACGGGCCAGGATGCTGGTGATCAGTTGCTCCGGCATCCTGACGGCCATTGTCACCGCCTATTGCGGCCCTATCATTTTTCTGGGCCTGGCCGTTCCTCACCTCTGTCGCGCTATTTTTCAAACTTCCGACCATCGGTTGCTGATGCCGGCCTGTCTGGTCATGGGTGCCGCTCTGGCGTTAGCTTGCAACCTTATCGCCCGGATGCACGGATTCGAAGGAGCCCTGCCGGTAAACTCCGTCACTGCCCTGATCGGCGCTCCGGTTGTAGCTTCCGTATTATTCCGTAAACGCAAAAATGAACTGAATGAATAGGACCGCTACTATACAACTCCGACGGCGGACCATCGGCTATAAAGGTAAAGCCAACCACAAAACGGTGGCCGATAATATCGACAGTGAGATTTACGCCGGCGAACTAACCTGCCTTTTGGGAACAAACGGTGTCGGCAAATCGACCCTTCTGCGCACCCTCTCCGCCTTTCAACCGAAACTGGACGGAGATATTTACCTATCCGGCAAAGAACTGGGAAAATATACAGACCGAGAGTTATCCACCGTCATCAGCGTAGTCCTGACGGAGAAATGCGACATTCGCAATATGACCGTGAGGGAACTGGTAGGAATGGGCCGCAGCCCTTACACCGGATTCTGGGGAAAACTCAGCAACCGGGATAAGGATATCGTAGAAAACGCCATCGGATTGGTAAACATTCATCACCTGGCCTCCCGCATGCTCCACACCCTCAGCGACGGAGAGCGGCAAAAAGCCATGATCGCCAAGGCGCTGGCCCAGGAAACCCCGGTCATCTTTCTGGACGAGCCCACAGCTTTCCTCGACTTTCCCAGTAAAGTGGAAATCATGCAGTTGCTCCACCAACTGACCCGTGAAACCCATAAAACGATTTTTCTTTCCACCCACGATCTGGAACTGGCGCTTCAGATTGCCGACAAAATCTGGCTGATGGACAAAGCTAACGGCATCACGACCGGCACGCCCGAAGATCTCGCGCTGCAAGGCCATCTCAGCCACTTCTTCGCACGAAAAGGCATCGTATTCGATATGGAATCGGGACTTTTCCGCATCGCCAACCATTACAAGCATCGTGTTCAGCTTGCCGGAGAAGGCTATCGTTACTCCCTGGTACGAAAAGCCCTGCAAAGAAACGCAATCCTGGCCGACCCGGAAGCCGTTTCCGCCATCCGGATCGAAACCGGCGACCCGGAAAACAGCGACTTTATTTTATATCTTCCTTCGGCAAAACCTATCTGCGTTAAGTCCATTGAAAATTTATTGGAAATCATAAACGCCCGATTTCAGGAAAATGAAGAAATGCAACCGGCGGACAGGGATATCTTCCCTCCGAAAGTAGGCTGAATGCTGCTGTTTCTTTCCTGTCGCAGCGCATTCCCCTTTTAGCTTCAGCCGTTAGTTGCGGGTGTTTTCTTGCGCCGGCGGTAACGCTCGCATTGCTGACAGACATCGTACCCCAGCAAAGCCCCGAGGATAAAGTCTTCTTCCGGGGATAGCTGATTCAACGGACGATTGCATAACATCCGGACAATATCGATACATTCTTTTTTCCCAAAAAACAAATTCAGCCTACGGGTATTCACCGGACGAATCTCGTAATCGAACCCTACCCTGCCAAGCTTTTGTATGGCAAAAGTCACGTTCTCCTTCTCCATCGTACACATTGCCATATATCGTATTCCCTTCTGCAATTCATAAATATGATGTACGAATATTCTCATCTCTCCCGATAAAACGCAATCCTCCATGTTCATGTCCTTTAAGTTCCTCTCTGCCGGCTTATCTTGTCGGTATACGTTTTTCGGTTTTGTCAGGTTCGTCGTTTTTATATTCATTCCTCCGGCAAATTACGCCGTACAGCCACTTCATCGCTATTCTTATCCGGATGCGTTCTCTCTTTTTCGTAAACGAGCTATCCGACAAAAAGAGAGGGGATGCCGTATAAATCCATAAGGGACAAAAAGGCAGAATCTTTAATCGACCTGGATTCCCGACTTTATAGCATAATAAAACACCTGAATTTTCCCTTTTGCCGGCAAGTCGTTCTCCTGAGTCGGAATTTCTTTTAATCGTTTTATCGTCAAGGTGTAATTATCGCCGGCCGGGACATCATGAAACACGATTGTTTTCGCATCATTATCGACGACCGCATTATACAACTCATACCGGTCTTTCCCGTCTTTTGTCAATTCGGCAAATATTTCTTCCCCGGATGAGGCCACAGCCCCCTCCCAGACCAACGCCTGACCTGAAACAATACGCTGTAAACCGACAGGTATAGCAATAGGCTCGATGATATCGGCAGTCACCGTGTTGGTGTAAACGGTCCCTTTCCTACGAACGAATACAAAGGTCACCGTTTTGATCCCTTTACCTAAAACTGCGGAATAGGAATAGGAAAAATCCTCTTGTTCATCGATGTCATTATAAGCCATGGAGTGATTATTGACGGTTATCTTTTGTTCTCCCTCCAGTTCGATGTCTTTGTAATCGCTATCCTTATTTTCACTAAAATGGGCAAAAGCTTTCACTTCCCGGTCGGCAGAGAACTCCACTTTATACCGCTGGTAAACCGGAGTAGATCCGATGTCGTTCGAACTGGTCTGCTGACAAGCGCTAAGCAGAATCATTACGGCAAATATTAAAACTCCTATTGTTTTCATCATTTCAAAATATAGTTTCTCTTTCTTCAAAACAAATGACAGAATGTTTATCCATCGAGTATACTTTTATTTCACGCATAAGTTACAATATAGGCCGATTCTTATTCCTTACCGCATGAAACACATCCTGTAACAGCTTTTATCGGCGGGAACATCAGACATAAATTTTCCTTACCTATCGGTTTTAATATTGATTTTTATTTTATGAATAAAGTCGCTATCACCTGTGAATTATGACTGTAGCGATACATCGGTGACAGCGACGTGGCTCAGGCTTTCCGCCAATTTTCAGGCCGTTCGGTGTGGCGCTCGCTACCGGAAAAGCATCCTGTCAAAATCAGGTGTAAACCATACCCTGGAAACCCCTCAAGCGCCCGGAGATGCAGAACTCAGAATTAGGGCATCCATTCCAAACTGTTGATGAAAGGAGAAGTTTTCCGCCATTCCGTCAATTCTTTATAATCCTTTATCCGTCTCATCTGCTTTGAGGGAGATTATAAGGAATAAGGAATACAACAAACAAGATCTGTTTGCCTACAAAGATTTATGGCATAGCCCGATGCATCATGGCTCTTTTTCTGCTTTTACGCCCGAAGAGACATTGAATACCATAAATTCACGTCTTCACCATGCTTATAAAAAACTGCCGGAATTGAACTGGCTGATGGTGACAATGGGAACTGCTTACGTTTATAAACAAAAGGAGAGTGGACAAGTGGTAGCTAATTGCCATCAATTGCCGGAGAGTCACTTTTTGCGTTACCGGCTGTCTGTTGAAGAAATTGTAGAAGATTATACAGCACTCATCACCGAAATGTCAGCCCGGAATCCGGAACTAAAATGGTTGTTTACAGTCAGCCCGATCCGTCATATACGCGACGGGATGCATGCCAACCAGTTAAGCAAATCGACTCTGCTGCTCGCCATCGACCGATTGCAACAACTGTTCCCGGAGCGAGTGTTCTATTTCCCCTCTTATGAAATCATATTGGACGAATTACGTGATTATCGTTTCTATGCCGACGACATGTTGCATCCGTCTCCTCTGGCGATTCGTTACCTGTGGGAATGCTTCTCTGAAACCTTCTTTTCTCCTGAAAAAAAGCAAGTTAACGTAGCTGATCAAGTCATCCGCCGGGACTTGGCGCACAAACCCTTTCATCCCGAGTCAGAGGCGTATCAACGCTTTTTAGGACAAATAGTGTTAAAAATAGAACGACTTAACGGAAAATACCCGTACTTAGATTTTCAAAAAGAAACAGAACTATGTCATATGCGATTGAATCCATAGCCAAAAGTATCGGTGCCCGCCGTGTGGGCAAACATAAAGCGACTATTGATTGGCTGCTAACAGACAGCCGCTCTTTGAGTTTTCCGGAAGAAACTCTTTTTTTTGCTTTAACTACCAAACGAAATAGCGGAGCCCGTTATATCCCCGATTTATATGACCGGGGCGTACGTAATTTTGTAATTACGGAAGAAGACTTTAAAGAAGTTGAGAATGGAGAGTTGAGAGTTGAGAGTTCTCTCAACTTCCTCATCGTTCCCAATCCTCTGAAAGCTTTGCAGAAGCTTGCCGAAACACATCGTGATAAATTTAAAATCCCTGTGATCGGTATCACTGGCAGTAATGGAAAAACCATAGTGAAGGAGTGGTTGCATCAGTTACTTAGCCCGGATCGTTGCATCGTTCGCTCTCCACGCAGTTATAATTCGCAGATAGGAGTCCCACTTTCTGCGTGGCAACTTTCTGAAGAAGCCGAACTGGGTATTTTCGAAGCCGGCATTTCCGAGATGGGGGAGATGGGAGCTTTGAAACGAATGATTAAGCCTACCATTGGTATATTGACCAATATCGGAGGGGCGCATCAGGAGAACTTTTTCTCTTTGCAGGAAAAATGTATGGAGAAGCTGAGCTTGTTCAAAGATTGCGATGTCGTAATCTACAATGCTGATAATGAGCTGATCAGTATGTGTGTTGCCAAGTCGATGCTGACTGCTCGTGAGATAGCATGGAGTTGTAAGGATGCTGAACGTCCTTTATATATAAGTAAGATTCTGAAAAAAGAAGACCATACTGTTATCTCCTATCGTTATCTGGAGATGGATAATACTTTCTGTATCCCTTTCATCGATGACGCTTCCATTGAAAATACACTGAATTGTCTGGCAGCTTGTCTTTACCTGATGACGCCTGCCGACCAGATCACCGAACGGATGGCCCGTCTCGAACCGATTGCCATGCGTCTGGAAGTGAAAGAAGGAAAGAATAACTGCGTATTGATTAATGATAGTTATAATTCAGTCCTGGCATCGTTGGATATTGCACTCGACTTTCTGGTACGCCGTTCGGAAAAGAAAGGCTTGAAGCGGACACTGATCCTGTCGGATATACTGGAAACCGGACAAAGTACCGCTACGCTCTACCGGCGTGTAGCACAGTTGGTGCAGAGTAAAGGAATAAATAAACTGATTGGTGTAGGGCAGGAAATATCCTCCTGTTCCGCTCGTTTTGATGACGATCTCGAACGCTACTTCTTTCCTAACACAGAAGCACTTCTTACATCCGGCATACTCAAATCACTTCATTCGGAAGTAATTCTGGTAAAAGGTTCGCGCGTGTTCAACTTTGATTTGGTATCCGAAGAGCTTGAATTGAAGGTACATGAAACCATCCTTGAAGTAAACCTCGGAGCGATGGTCGCCAATCTGAACCATTACCGTTCCATGCTTCGCCATCCGGAAACAAAGGTGATCTGTATGGTGAAAGCATCCGCTTACGGAGCCGGTTCGTACGAAATAGCCAAGAGCTTGCAGGAACACCATGTCGATTATCTGGCTGTGGCCGTGGCTGACGAAGGTTCAGAACTTCGCAAAGCAGGTATTACCGCCTCTATTATAATCA
>CAJKZL010000045.1 GCA_905204385.1 uncultured Odoribacter sp.
ATTATGGATGATTTTTGGGCAATGCGGTATGATAATATCCTGGCCTGCAATATTGTAATAGACGCTTTGCCGGGCATGGAATATGTGGAGGCAGATTCCGGCAAGTATAATTATCTGGCGGCTCAGGCGTATGCGTTGAGGGCCTATCATTATTGGTGTCTGGCGAATACTTATGCAGCCCCTTATGCCGAAGCGAATTTGGATAAACCGGGAGTAATCATTCGGTTGGATCCTCAGATAGATATTGCGCCGCATCGACGTTCCAGCGTCCGGGAAACCTGGCAGCAAATCAATGAAGATATAAAGGTGGCGGAAAGATATGTTGAAGTGAGTGAGATTTCCGGAAATAAACATTTGTTGACGAAGCCGGCCATTTATTTTTTAGCCTCGCGCATAGCTCTTTTTCAAGAAAATTGGGAGGAAGTAATCCGTACCGGAAACTTGTTTTGGGAGTTGAACAATACGGTTTTTGATTTAAATAGTGTAGAGCGTTCTGCTATGGGCACGGACAAAACAGATGGTTTCACCATGATGGATGGTTCTTTGAATGGGGAAATCGTATTTACTTTCGGGTCCATTGCTTCCAGTTATAGTTATGATTATCTGTGTACGCCCAGTGGAGGAACATTTTATGGTTTGGGTTTCCGGGCTTCGTATAGTGATGAAAACTCGCTGATACAGTCTTATGAAGAAGGAGATTTGCGGAAGCTGGCTTGGTTTTTACAGGATATTCCTGCCGAAGAAGAAGAATTTTGGGGACAGATATTTTATACTCCTGCCGAATATTTCTATAACTACCCGATTAAATACAGGAAAATGGGAACCGGTGAGGGGCCTAATGCCAAACTGTACCGGGAAAACTGGCGCAGTACCGAGGTGATCCTGAATATGGCCGAAGCTTACGCTCGCCGAGACGACGGAGTAAGTCAGGATGCTATCGACTGGTTGAATAGGTTAAGAAAAGGAAGAATAGAGACGGCGAAATATGTAGATAAAGTGATTTCTGATTTCTCCGGAAAGGAGGATTTAGTGAATTTTATCTGGGCAGAACGCCGCCGGGAGCTTTGTTTTGAGGAAGCTATGCGCTTCTGGGATTTGCGACGTCAAGGAATGCCGCAGTTGGTTCACAAATGGTATTCATCTGCTACGATGTATGAAACTTATGTATTGAGGCAGGGAAGTCCTAACTATGTGCTGGCTATTCCGGATTCCGAAATCAATTATAATGATTTGTGTACGGATAATCCGCGAGAGGTGATCAACAATCAATGATATGTCGAATGAATAATGAGAAGATATATGAAAAAAAGAATAAATATATGGTGTTTATCCCTATTGCTGTTATTGGTATCGGCCTGTTCGGAGGATGTTGCTCCTGATTCAGCGTTAGCCGGTCCTTTGTATGACTTACCGAAAGGAGAACCTGGATCTGTGGATGCATTGATTTATTCCCTATGGGAGCGTTGCGGGATTTATTATTTATATGATTTTAATGAAAATGCATTCAGGGCTCCTAATTGGAGTGGACGGTTTTCGGGTTGGTATACTCCTGTTAAAGAAGAGAATAAGGAGATGATCCGGCATGTCGTCGAGGTTTTGCATGAAGAAATATTTGCAGGAATGGAGGATGATTATGTCAGGAGAAATTGGTATGTACGGGTTTTTTTGGTGGATTCTCTGAGTAAAGACAGTGCATTCGATCCGGAAGATTCTGATTTGATCGATAATTACTATGATAATGCCGATATGTTGATTATTCCGAATATCGGGGATCGGATGAAAGCATTTACTGAGGAGGACTGGAGAAATTGGAAAAATAGTATTTCCAGTCTTTTTATTTCCCGTCTTTATTTAGGGGCGGTAATCCAACCGGTAAAATTTTTCGACTTAAGACTGAAAAAGAGCAATGGTTCGGATGTTACGGCAATATATGCCAATGCGTGGGAAAAGGATCCCGATGGTAGATATACCGACGGTGTTTATACGTTCCGGAAAAATGGATATATCAAATCGAAGCCGGATGGTTGGAGTTCGGAGACCATATTGATTGTCGACCGCCAACAGGATATTGCCGATTATATGAATTTTCTGACGACAACGACAAAAGAGGAATTGGATTGGAATATGAGTCATTTCCCGAAATTATTAGAAAGGACTCTGGCGATTGAACCTTATTTTAAAGAGGTATTGGGACTCGATATTGTCGGGATGCAAAATATAAATTGTCCGGATGATCCGATTCCGGCTGATTATTTTAAAAATCTGGCAGAATAGATGAAAAAAAAGCAGGAGATTGCCATACTATTTTCGGTTAGTCTCCTGTTAAAGCTTTTCATGGGATAAAATAAAAAATAAGAAAGGATGAGAAAAGTTATAATGGTTGTAATTGTACTGTTAGTCAATATATCTGCTTTTTCGCAAGGTATTGAATTTCAGCAGGGGCGTTATGCCGAGGTATTGAAAATGGCCAAGAAACAGAAAAAATTGGTGTTTATCGATATTTACACTTCTTGGTGTGGACCTTGTCAGCATATGGCAAAAAATATATTTCCCGATACTAGTGTCGGTGATTTTTATAATGCTCATTTTTTGAACTTACAGTTGGATGCTGAAAAGAGCGAGGATGGTAAGAAAGTGTCCGGACAATTTAAGGTTACAGGTTTTCCGACGTTTCTGTTTGTTGATGGAGATGGGGAATTGGTTTACCGTTTTATGGGAGGGCGTCCGGCTAACTTGTTTGTGAAAGAGGGAGAAAAGGCTATGGATGCTTTTGCTGCTCGACCTGAATTGAAGAAGAATGCTAAGAAATATGAAAAAGGGCGTCGGGATAAAGCTTTCTTGAATCAGTATTTCATTTTGAAAGATAAGTCGGGCTTGGATTGTAGTGATGTTTTATTGGATTACTTTGCTTTGCTTACCGATGAAGAAGTGTTGGACTCTATGAATGTAGAGCGTATTGCGAAAATTACGATATATGAGGAGAGATTCGTCCGCCGGGTGGTTGAGCTTATCTGCCGGGAGGCGGAAAAACAGGATAAGGATAAAAAGCGGTTTTCTGCAATTAACAAGGCCGGCTGTACGTTGCTGAGTGCTTGCCTGAGAAATGCTGCTAAAAGCGATGATCCTACAGCTTTTGAAACGGTGCTTGAATTGAAAGATCGATTGTTTAAAGCTGCCGGAAATCATGACAGTGCAACTGCAGCTTCTCTGGGAGGAGGAAATATTTACATTCCTTCTGACTTGTCCCGGATGAATTATTATACTGCTCATCGGCAAACAGATAAGTTTATGCAGACTTATAGACGCTATATGCAGGTTCTCCTGAAGAAATATACAGATACCAGGGAAGAGAAAGAAGCTCTCGAAAAAGCGATGGATGAAAAGCTGAAAGCTGCGAAAGACAGTGGAAATGAGGATGAATATGACGCAGTGAAAAGGATGAGGGCTGTGATGTTCGCTTTTTCGAATATCGATGATTATTATATTTCTACCAGCATGATCGAAAACGTGGAAAGATATGAGGAACTATATGCAGGAAGGAAAGATGCAGCCTATATAAAGCAGGTGGCCGATTGGTATGTTTTTCTCCATCTGATGAGTCCTTCTGTCAAAACAGCGGTGTATGTGGCCGATAAGTTGCTGGCCTTGGACCAGAAGCAATTAGCAACGGAGGTGCTTGCGCTTGGGCTTGAAAAAGGAGCTACAGCAGCAGGAGTAGAAAAAGAGGATGTGGAAGCTTGCAAAATAAAATTGGAAGAATTAAGAAAATGAATAGGATGAAAAAAGCGATTTTTTTGGTTTTGCTGCTATTTTTTACAGCGGCAGGATTTTCCCAGCAGGAAGCAGGAATCCATTTTATAGAAGGAGAAAAATGGAATGAGGTGTTGAAGATGGCACAGGAGCAGAATAAGTATATTTTTATGGATTGCTATACTTCCTGGTGTGGACCTTGTAAAGCTTTGTCTAAAGATATTTTTACCCTAGAGGAGGTAGGGGATTTTTTCAATGCCCGGTTCGTCAATGTGAAGTACGATATGGAAAAAGGTGAAGGGAAAGAATTAAAGAAATTGTATGAAAATAATATCATAGGTTATCCTACTTTGTTGTTAATCGATAAAGACGGGAAAGTGGTCCATCAGATGGCAGGTGTCCAGCAAGCGTCGGAGCTGATTGCCGGAATGAAGGCCGGGATGGAAGGAAGAAGTCTTTTTGCCTATCGGGAACGATATGTTGCGGGGCAACGGGATTTGAATTTTATCAAAGCCTATGTGAATGCTTTGAACGGTGCTTTCCTGAGAGAAGATGTCGAGAAAGTAGTCGGGGAATATGTAAAGAGCATTCCCGTTGAAAAATTGCAGGAAAAAGAGGTGTGGGAGCTGGTAGGGGAGCATATAAAAAATCCTTATTCTCCACAATTTGAATATGTGGTTTTCAATCTGGATAAAATGGCCGTTCGGTTAAATTTCGATCGCTATAAAGTGGAACGGCAATTGAGCTGGGCATTGGAAAAAGCGTTGAATAATATCATTGAGCCTAAAGAAGATAAGGAGGAGAAAAATATGTTTCTGTCGAAAGAACCGGGAAAGATGGATACTCTTATGCGTTTGATCGACCGGGCTTCTTTGAAACATGCTGAGGAGTACCGTGCTAAAAGCCGTATTTATGAATTGTTATTAAAAAAGAATTGGCCGGAAGTTTTCAATTATCTGAATGTTTGCCGGGATATCAGAGCGTTGGGCTATTCGGAGCGTTATGTCGAGCAGGTAGTTCGGTATATGGCGTTGAATTGCAGAGACCGGAAGTTGTTGAAAAAATCGTTGACACTGATGGAAGAATTACAAGCTCGGGAAGAGCAGAACGACAGCCGGTTGAAAACAAATTATTACGGTACGCTCGCTTTGCTGAACGATAAACTCGGCAACTCGAAAGTCGCTGACGAGCTGAGAAAGAAAGACGAAAAAATTAAAGCGGAAAAGGCAAAAGAGTTTGAAGAATTTATGAAAAAGAATTAAGAAGGAGATGAACCGTTTGCTTTACCTGGATTCCGACGGGCAAGTGATAAAGTAAAATAGTGAATTTTTTAAATATGAAATGGATGAATAAAATAATGTTAGGAGTAACGGCAGGAGTGATATTGGCTTCCTGCACACCGGAAGTAACGACATATACGATAGAAGGCCATTGGAAGGATGGCGACGGTAAAGTGATTTATTTAAAAAAAGATCTTGGCGATAAACAATACCAAATAGTCGATTCGGCTGTCGTAACAAACGGAGTTTTCAGTATGCAAAAACCTTTGAAGGAGGTTGACGAACGGATTCTTCAGATCAATGGAGTGACTCATATGGTGATTCTGGATTCCATACCTATACAAGTAAATTGTGAAACCGTTCGGAAGACGGTTAAAGGAAGAGAGGTGGAAACTGTACAATCCGAGATCCGGGGAAGTATTGAACAGGATATTTTTAAAACCATGATGGAAGCCCAGCGGGCCGAATTGCTAATGATGCTCGGACTGGCATTTGTCAAGCCGGATGAAGCACATCCCGGAATTCAGGATTCTATTGCCGGAATGTATATGATGGCAAAAGCCAGAACGGCCAGAACGATTGACAGTCTGGTCGGGAAGTATACGGATAGCTATGCCGTCGCTTTAATCATCGACCGGTTTGTGGCTAGACAGCGGAAATTGTCTGAAGTGGTTCAGATGTATGACCGGTTGACACCCAGGGTGAAAAATTCTTATCTGGGGCAAAAGTTAAAAAATACGATCGACGGATTGAAGAAAACGGCCTTAGGCAGTGCTGCTCCGGATTTTACGCTCTCTGCTCCAGATGGAAGGGAGATAGTCCTGTCTTCATATAAGGGAAAATATGTTTTACTCGATTTCTGGGCTTCCTGGTGCGGACCTTGTTTAAGAGAAGTGCCGAATGTTAAAAAGGTGTACGACCGATATCATTCCCGGGGATTTGAAATATTAAGCGTTTCCCTGGACGAAAAAAAAGAGAATTGGGTGGAGGCTATCCGGAAATATGAATTGAATTGGGAGCATGTTTCTTCTTTACAGGGTTGGAAGTGTCCGGTGGCTAAATTATATAACGTCAGCGGAGTTCCTGCTATGTTTCTGATAGATAAAGAAGGAAAAATCATTGCAGCAGGACTAAGAGGTGAGGAACTGGCGGAAGAAGTGGCCGCTGTGTATCAGGAGTGAAGAGGGGATTTCCTGCTATTCTCTTGCATAGGGGAAACTGGGGCAATACAGGGTAAAAAATCCCCGTCCGTGGGAAGCGGACGGGGATTTTCGAAATAGCTGATTTCACCGCATATCTATAACTTCGACATCCGGATGTTCGGAAGGAATAAATTTGAAAAATGTATCCGCAGGAGCAGGGTTAAGAGGTTTCACCGAACTGATGGTGATTACCACCTGATTGCCGTCTTTGCCGAAAGAGGTGACTTTTTGAATTTCATGGGTGCCCGGATTTACCCAGATACCGATTTTTTCGAAGTTTTTCTCTTCTTTGGGATAAAGTTCTATGTATACTTTGGCGCTGCTGGCCGAAGGGATTAGTTTCTGGTTGAATCCCTGATTATGGATGTCGAACAAAGGCGTGGGGTTCAGAAAGCCTTCCTCTTCTTCGCTGGGATTTTTAATGTTTACTTCCTTGACCTCGGGCATATAAGTGTAAATGACTTTGCCGTCGTAATAATTTTCCACGTCCATAAGGTTCAGTTTATAAAGATTGCCTTTCATCCAGGCTTTTCCCGGATGGGTTTCGTGGATGTCTTCCGCTTTGTTTTCCATGGATAAGGTGAAAGTTATTTCAGCAGCCGGGTAGGCTTTGAATTTGGCAGCTGCCTGGTCCAGGATCTCTTTGGCTTTTGCCTCGTTTTGAGCTGTAACGCTGAAAGCGAATGCAATGAATAATAAAGTTGTAAAATATCGCATAATAAATCGTTTAATGTTTCTTTGTTCCGATACAAAGATAAGGATTGTACCGTATATTCTGAAATTTTATTTAGTTTTGTGGTTAAAATGACCGATGTCTTCCACCAATCCGAATCAAGGCAGCGTATCGGGAGTTTAAATTTTAAATCAGGAATTTATGATGTTGTTATTCATCAAGCTGGGCGTTTTCGATATTCTGGATATTCTGATCGTAGCTTTCATTTTCTACCAGATCTATCGTTTGGTGAAGGGAACAACGGCTATCAATATTTTTGCCGGTATATTCATCTGTTATCTGGCTTATTTGTTGGTCAGGGCCTTCAATATGGAACTGATCTCGTCGATTTTGGATAAATTCATCAGCGTGGGCGTGATAGCTCTGTTGATTGTGTTTCAACCGGAAGTGCGTCGTTTTTTATTATTGCTGGGGAGTCGCTATAATTTGCAGAATATCTTCAATCTGGAAAAATTTTTTGACAAGCCGGGTATTCAGGAGGAGGTCTCGGAGGCCATCGTAGTGGCTTGTACTAATTTTTCGGCAACGAAGACAGGGGCCTTGATTGTTTTTCAGCAGAATACGGAGTTATCCAATTATGCGCAGACGGGGGTGTTGTTGAAAGCTAAGGTGACCGACGAACTGGTAGAAAATATTTTCTTTAAAAATACACCCTTGCACGATGGCGCCCTGATTATCAATGACAATAAATTGCTGGCCGCGCGTTGTATTTTACCGGTATCCGACCGTCGGGACATTCCCGGGAGCATGGGGTTGCGCCACCGGGCGGCCCTGGGGCTCAGTTCGGTGAGCGATGCTTATGTGGTGGTGGTAAGTGAGGAGACCGGGAATATTACCTTTTTCAAGGATGGGAATTATAAGGTGAAAGTCAGCCCTGAACAGTTGAAAAAATTCCTGTGCGGTGATTTTTCCGGGTTTGTGGTAAAATAGAGTGTTTAATTTTGTAAATTGGCGTCAAATTTACAATTTCTGTTTAATATATGGTGACAAGAAGAGACTTTATAAAAAAAAGCGGTTTGGTTATTGCTGCTGCAGCGATGAGCGGGGGACCTTTGAAGGCTGTGATGAATCTGAGTAAGGAAGAAAAAAGGGCGGGCGGATATGTAACCAACCGGCCCAAGCCGGAGGACAGGCATTTCACCTCCAAGGCCGTAGAAGAAGTCATCGCATCGGTTAAAAAACAATTGAAGGATCCTAAATTAGCCTGGATGTTTGAAAATTGTTTCCCCAATACCTTGGATACCACCGTGGAGTTTAAAATGAAGGACGGAAAACCCGATACCTTTGTCATTACGGGCGATATCGATGCCATGTGGCTCCGGGATTCCGGTGCCCAGGTGTGGCCTTATGTCGCTTTGTGCAATAAGGATGAACAATTGCGGTTGTTGATTGCAGGCGTCATTCACCGGCAGACGAAATGTATTTTGCTGGATCCTTATGCCAATGCCTTTACCCACGGTGACGAATCGAGTGAATGGGCCAAGGATTATACCGACATGAAGCCTTTTGTGCATGAGCGGAAATGGGAAATAGATTCTCTGTGTTATCCCATCCGTTTGGCGCATCATTATTGGAAAACGACGGGAGATGTCAGTGTATTCGACCAGGAGTGGAAAAAGGCGATGGCCTCGGTGGTGCAAACGATTAAGGAACAGCAGCGTAAGGAAAACAAAGGACCTTATCGTTTCCAGCGGAATACTCCCCGGGCTTCGGATACCCTGAACGTGGATGGCTGGAACAATCCGGTGAATCCGGTTGGAATGATCGTGTCCTGCTTCCGTCCTTCGGATGATGCGACGATATTCGGTTTTCTGGTTCCCTCCAATCTTTTTGCCGTTCGGTCACTCAGACAGTTGGCGGAAATTTCGGAAAAGGTTACCATGGATCTGACTTTTGCGGGTGAATGTACGGCTTTAGCCGATGAAGTGCAGGCTGCCGTTCAAAAGTATGCAATTGTAAACCATCCGGAATATGGAAAAATTTATGCCTTCGAAGTGGACGGATATGGAAGCTCTTACTGGATGGACGATGCCAATGTCCCGAGTTTATTGGCTTTGCCTTACCTGGATGCCTTACCGGCCGATGATCCGGTGTATCGGAATACCCGTAAGTTTGTATGGAGTACGAATAATCCTTATTTTTTCCGTGGAAAAGCCGGTGAAGGGATCGGGGGGCCTCATATCGGTTACGACATGATTTGGCCGATGAGTTTGATTATGCGGGCATTTACATCCGTGAATGACGAGGAGATCCGCCAATGTATCCGGATGCTCAGGGATAATGACGGAGGAACGGGATTTATGCACGAATCGTTCCATAAAGATAATGCCGATAAGTTTACCCGTAAATGGTTTGCCTGGGCGAATACGTTGTTCGGGGAATTGATCGTACATCTGGTGAATGAAAAGAAGGTGGGGTTGTTGGGGGAAGAGGGTTTATAGATTATAGATTATAGATTATAGATTATAGATTAAAGATGATAGAGTAGGAGGGGACGAGTGAGAGAAATTTAGGTTTTGATTTAATAGGATGATTATGGAGAATAAAAAAAATGGTGTGTATCCGATATTCCTGGCCTTTTTGTGTATGGGGTTCGGGGATGTAGTCGGACCGATGGTATCGCTGGCGAAGGATAGTTTCGGTTTATCGAATTTTACGGCACAATTGCTGGCTTTTTCTGGTTTTCTGATGTTTGGGCTGCTTTCTGTTCCTATGGGTATTTATCAGGCCCGCAGGGGGAAGAAGACCGCTTTAACGTTGGGATTGGTGATTGCCTGTCTGGGGTTGATCTTACCGATCCTGGGTGGAATGTACGGTGGAGAGATCGATTTTCAGTCGGGAGGCGGCTTTAAGTATTATTTGATTTTGCTGTCTGTCCTCATGTTGGGAGCAGGGGCTACGGTGATGCAGGTTTCCGGAAATCCCATCATGCGGGATGTGAGTGCTGAAGGTCAGTTTTCTTCTAATTTGTCGTTGGCGCAATCGATCAAGGCTATCGGTTCTTCCTTGGGCTTTTTATTGCCTCCTTTTTTTATCTGGGCGATGGGATGGAATTGGACGATCTTATTTCCCATCTATGCTATTATCGTGATGATCACTTGTCTCTGGGTGCGTTCGACGAAAATAAAGGAAGCTCCGACGACCGATGCGGTAAGTTTGGCTTCTTGTTTTGCGTTGCTGAAAAATGGATATGTAGTGCTGATGGTACTGGGAATTTTTTTGTATGTGGGCGCAGAATGTTGTATGAATTCGGGAGTACCTATCCTTTTATCGGAAGAATTTAATTTCGATGCTCAGAAAGAGGGAGTGTTGATTTCCTGGAGTTTATTTTTCTTACCGGTATTGGTGGGACGTTTTGTTGGAGCAGCTATTCTTCGGAAAATGCAAGCCAACCGTTTTTTATTGATTACTGTATTGCTTTCCCTGGTGGGAGTGCTTTTGGTGTTTACAGGCAATATTGTTTCTACGATGGCAGGAGTGATCCTGGTTGGGCTTGGGTTTGCCAATATCTTTCCTTTGATATTTTCCATCGCTGTGGACAAGATGCCCCAGTATGCCAATGAATTATCCGGGTTGATGATCACCGCTATCGTAGGAGGAGCCATAGTCCCCTTGATTTGGGGATTTGTGGCGGATTCCGCTACTACCGTTGCGGCGTTTGTCGTTCCTTTGATTTGTCTGGTGTATATTCTTTTTGTAGGGTTGAAGGTGAGGAAGAAGGATGAGGGAATGGGAAGTTGAGATTTTAAATCCGGTGGTACACTTCTTCAAAGGGTACTCTGCCGCGGTCTCCCCATATTCCTTTATTCCCATCGCGGATACCGCAGGGAATGACCATATTGATACCGGCTCCCCGGGGTAGTTTCAGCAATTTTTTGATTTGCTTGCTGTCAAAACCTTCCAGAGGGCAGGTATCATATTTTTCGTTTGCCATGGCAATCATAAAGGTTTGTGCGGCCAATGCACACGATTTGTTGACTACGACACGCATATCGCTTTCGGACACTTCGCGCATGATCGGTCGAAAAAGGCCGATCGTTTTAGCCAATATAACCCGGAAAAAACCCAGTATTCCAAAGAAGCGGGCATAAATGAACGGCATCAGCCTGCCGTAATATAATTCTCTGTCTTTAATGCGTTTTTCCTGGCGCTCTGCAGGGCTGTACCGTCTGACATTTTCTTTTTCAAAATCGAGGACGAACTTTGCCCGTTTCCGATATAAATCCTGACGTGTTACAAAAATGACGATCTCCGGAGCCGTGGCCGTAGCGGTTTGGTTCAGACAGGCTTTGGAAATGCGTGCCAGCAAGTCGGGTTGAGTAATCTGATAAAATTCCCACAACTGCATGTTCGAACTGTTGGGAGACAGGGTAGCCAGTTCAAGACAATATTTTACCTTTTCCGGATCCAAGGGCTTGGTTTTATCGAATACGCGGACAGAACGCCGGTAATTCAAAACTTCTTCCAGATTCATAGTGGTTATTATTGGGAGTTGTTATTTTTTTCGTTCAGATGTTGCATGACCACTTTTGCCATTTCTTTTGAACTGAAGGGATTTTCTCCCGTGATCAGATTGCCGGTTACAACAACCTTGGAGGTCATCGGAATCCATGCCTTTTCGTAGCGGGCACCTCTTTTCTTCAGAGCTTCCTCGAGATTGAAAGGAACGACCTTTTTGCGTCTGGCCACGCTTTCCTCCAGCCAGGAATAACCTGTAAGCCTTTTACCCTGGATGAGATATTCGCCTTGAGTAAGCCTGACATTCAAAAGGCCGCATACGCCATGGCAAATTGCCGCCACCGTCTTATCGGCTTCGTAATAGTTCTTCAGCAATGCTTGAAGATCAGGCTGATGGGGAAAGTCATACATCGTACCATGACCGCCTGCCAGGTATATGCAACAAAAATCCTGATCCGAAGCTTCGGCTAAACTTCGGGTGTGTTGCAATTTATTTCGGAAGTCCTGATTATTCCAGTAGGTGCGGGATAATTTGTCCAGTACAAGGGGTTTTAAACTTTCAGGATCTACAGGAGCGTTGCCTCCGTTCGGAGTGGCTATAATTACTTCGTACCCTTGATTTATCGCACAATGATAGATGTGAGTAAACTCACTAAGCCATAATCCGGTTGCCAGGCCACTATTCGCATAAGTCCCGGTTCCCGTCACTACTAATAGAATCTTCTGAATATACATACAACTGTCTTTTGATGAATACGGGGTTAAAACACTTCTGCAAGCAAATGTATCTCAGATTGCAGAAGTTTTAACATATTCAATCCATGAGAAAAGGAAGAAAACAAGCGGGAGACAAACAGATTTACGTTATACCACAGGCAGGAACCGGCCAGGTCAGCCACAGCCCCAAAGCCTTATACGATAAAGCCCGAAATTATAAAGTAAAAATA
>CAJKZL010000046.1 GCA_905204385.1 uncultured Odoribacter sp.
TGTGGTGTATGAAGCGAACGGAATGCCGAAAAAAATGCGTTACGGTTCGTCGACAGGACATATTTTCCAGGGCGGTGATATGATTTACGAAGACATCAACCACGATGGTGTGATCAATGAGTTGGACATCGTTCAGATCGGGGATGCCAATGTCGGAATGTTCGGAATGATCCGCAACAATTTCAATTGGAAACAATGGTCTTTGGGCATCTCCTTTTACTATAGCCTCGAACAGGATGTGATCAACGGGCAGCGGTATGACCTCGAAAGCATGAAGAGCGACAACAACCAGGCGACTTCCATCATGAGGCGTTGGCGTAAACAGGGAGATGTGACCGATATGCCCCGGGCCTACGATTACGCTAGTTGGAACTATGCCGCTTCTTCCCGTTGGGTGGAGGATGCTTCTTTCATCAAGCTGAAGGAGGTCAGTATTACCTATAACGTGCCTCTGGCCTTTGCGAGAAAATTGCATTTAAAGCAATTATCCGTAGGCGTAACGGCGATGGACCTCTGGTGCGGTACGAAATATAAAGGCCTGAATCCGGAAATCGGTTTGAATTCCGGAACCTTGACAAAGGTTGCCGTGGATAAGAGTGCTACGCCTCCCTCTGCACAAGTGGCTTTTAGCATCAGGGCTTCATTTTAATGGTTGAAAGGGTAAAAGCGTAACCTTCCCGCGCAAAAGCGAGAGGATCGGAAGAGAGGGTTTCGCCGAAACAAAATATAAACATATGAAACAGAAGATAATTATAACTGCATTTTTATTCCTGATACTCGGTTTATACGGGTGTAGCGAGTTCCTTACCGTGGATATTCCCGATTCGCTGACCAAGAAAGAGTACTGGAAGAGCAAGGACCATGCAAAGGCTTCTTTGGCCGGAGTGTATACGAATTTGGGTGGTAATATACAATATTTTATTTATTGGGGCGGCTTGCGTTCTGAAATCTATGGACTCAGGACTTACGCAACTCCTTATTCACAATTTGTGGATCAGGATATCCGGATTACCAATTCCCTGTGTAATTGGGCCGGTGTCTATAAAGGAATATATCTGGCGAATTCTTTCCTGAAGAATGTGCATTTGGTGCTGGACAACGACCGGAGTTTTACAGTTACCGATATGAACGAAATGATGGGGCAGGCTTATGCGCTCAGGGCATTGAATTATTTTTACCTGGTGCGGGCATTCAGGGATGTGCCTTATCATTCGGAGCCCTATGAGTCCGATACGCAAAATCCCTATGCTGCGGCCCAGCCGGAAGGCGTGGTATTGGATTCGATCGAAGCCGACTTATCGCGTGCTTTGAAAATGGCTCCCGACAGTTTCGACCGTCCGGACGAGAATTACGGATACATTACCAAAAATGCTGTCCGGGCTTTATGGGCTGACGTGAAGCTCTGGAGACAAAAATACGAGGAGTGCATCGAATTGTGTGAGGAGGTAGAAGAGAGATACGATGGCCAGAGTGTAGCGGCTGATTCCTGGTTTTCCATGTTCGCTACCGGAAATACCAAGGAATCCATTTTCGAGTACCAATATCTGGACGAAGGACCTGCCAGTCCGGTAGGCAGCCTGTTTTATTCCACTTTGCTGGCCAACCGTTCCGCCTATTATTACAACGTGCGTAAAGTGTATCCCCAATCCGGACAATATGAAACGATCGACACCATACGGCCACAGCGTACCGTGCAATACGTGTCTTATTCCTCGACCTCGTTTCATGGAGTGTTTAAATATCTGGGCATTTCCGCTTCCAACGGTCAGTTTGTAGTGAGGGATCAGACGGGGCGTAATAAGGTCAATTTTATATTCTACCGCTACCGGGAAGTATTGTTGATGAAAGCCGAGGCGCTGGGTGCACTGGGACGTTATGAGGAAGCTGTGGAGCCGATCAATAAGATCCGCCTGGCCACCGGCATGGAAACGGTGACACCCGAAGAAATGGGTACCGGCGAAAACTTCATGGACAAGATCATCTGTGAACATCGTACCGAATTGGGTTACGAAGGCAAGGACTGGTTTATACTGGTACGGATTGCCCGCAATACCGGCTACACGGGACTTCTGATCGACCGGATCAGCGAACATTCTTATTCCGGTATAAAAGAGCAGACGCTAAAGGCTTATCTGGCTAATCCGGAATCCTGGTTCCTGCCTTATCTGGATTCGGAGGTACAGAATAATCTGTTGCTGAGGCAGAAAGAATTCTATAAAGGGAAAAAGTAATTGTCACACCGTTGTAATATCAAAAAAATGAAAATGACAAATTATAAATGGATGATTCCTGTCTTATTATTGCTGTGCCTGGCGCAGTTGATGGGGTGTGAGGAAAATTTTATAGGGCGGCAGTACGATACCGATGAAGAGTATATGCAGATATACGATTATATCAAAACTCGTCCCGACCTTTCGATATACAAGGAAATCTGTGATTATTCCGGCTTTTACAGTCAGATTTCCACGGCCGGAACCTACACGGTTTTTGCTCCGGTGGATTCGGCCTGGAAAAAGCTGTACGCAGAATTGAAAATAACCGATTACAAGGAAAAAAGTCCGGAATATTGGCTGATGTACATGAAGTATGCCGCTCTGGAAAAGCAAATCCATACCAATTCGATGAACGGAGGCAAAATGACGGATTATACCATGTTGGATAAAAATTATTTCCTCTCGGTGGACGTAACGTCGTATACGGCTATCAAGCTGAATAACTCTTCGGTGATCATCGAGTATAACATCGAATTGAAAAACGGATACCTGAACCTGATCGCTGCGGTGTTAGAGCCGCCCGTCCCTCCGGTATACGATCTGTTGAAACAAGACGGCAGGTTTGAAATCATGCTTTCGCTCTTTGAAGAGAATGGGCTGAAACCCTATCTCACCGATAGCTTGGTCACACTGTTCATCGAGCCGGATGCCTTGTTTGCCGATGAGGACGAGTCTTTCGATCCGCGCAACTTATCGGCTGATTCTTTGCAACAATGGCTGAAATACCACATCTTCCCGGGACATCGTTATTTTATAAACGATTTCGACACCCGGATGTTGCAACCCCTTTATGAGGACGATGTGGTGACTTTCAATGTCAAAACCATCGGAAGCGACGGCAAGGGGTTTGTTTTCCTTAATCAGCAATTCAGAGTTTCCACCCGCACCGACCGGAATGCCTTGAACGGTATCGTACATGAAATGTTCAATGTGATTCAGTTCACCGATCATACAGCAGGGTCGATAGAAACCAATCTCTACGGAGCTACCAAAACCCAGAAAGGCTACGAACAGAACGTATTTACGGCCTCCCCTGCGATTATCAAGGAAAATTTCGGTTATCCGAGCTATCATCAGTTGTTGATGGAGGAACCGCAGCCGCCGATCTGTTCGTTTGTTTCGGCTCAGAGCGGCGATTCTTTCCGGATAAAAATTCCGGATGTAGCCAAGGGTGTATACAATGTCCGCATGATCTACCATAATGCTTATACCCCTACACTCCGGTTGCTGTTTAACGGGGTTACCATTAAATCCGGAATCGCTATGGGCACTGCGGACGGAGATTTTGCCGAGTTTACCACCCTGAAATACAAGGATTGCGGTTTAATCGAAGTCAACGAACGCGGGGATATCGAACTGCAATTTATGATGGATGAAAATACTACTCTTTTGATGGACCGGATCGATTTGATTCCGAATATCACGTTCTGAAAATGTTGTGGATAAGAAAAAATAATATATATGAAGATTTTAGGTAAATATAAAATTCTGTTTCTTGGCTTGATATGCCTGGGAAAACCGGGCTTGGCGGAGGCACAGGAAGAAACGGGCGAAAATGCCGATACCGTCGCACAGGTGGCGTTGCCGGTGTTGAAGAAAGAAAAAAATTGGAATGACCTTTATTCCCTGCGGGCGGTGTTTTTGTTCGACCGCGTGTTGATGGGGGAGGAAACCGGTGTTTACACGGCATATAACGGTTTTGTCGGGAATGCGGGCCTGATGATGATTCGGGGCGTCTCTTCCGTCAATCTGGATGCTTCACCTTATGTATTTGTCGACGGACTGCCTACACGCCAGGCACCCAATATTTCTCCTTTTGCATCCGGGGTGCTGCGTTCGAACCTGATGTTTATCAACCCTCTGGATATCGCCGGCATGCGGGTGGTGAAAAATGGATACGACAATGTTTTCTATGGAGGAAGGGCTGCTAATGGTGTGATCGAGATGGAAATCGATAAAGGTACCATCGGAACGGCAACCATCGACCTGTCCATGAAACTGGGAGTTACGGATGCCGATTTCTCGCCTTCGCTGATGAATGCCGCTGAGTATCGTTCCTATTTGTATATGATGATGCAGGACAAAGGGTATTCGGCCGGAGAGTTGCAGCAAAATCCGCTTTTCGATCCCACAAATCCTGCCTACAGCCATGACACTTACTGGCCCGGAGCTTTGGGACAGAAAGGGATGTTTACGGATATACACTTGAAAATGAAGGGTGGTGACGGCGATACCCATTATCTGTTCAGTATCGGCTATACTTCCGAAAGCGAAGTGTTGAAGGAAGCGAAAGACCAGCGGATCAACATGCGCTTTAACCTGGATTTTAAAATCTCGCCGAAAGTTAAAATCACCAATCTGTTTGCCTACAATTACGGCAACAACCGCTTTTGGGGAGAAGGAACCGATTGGTTGCACAATCCCCTGTATGTTTCGGCCGCCAAGGCTCCGTTCATGTCCAAAGATTATTATTCCGAGGAAGGAATAAAAGTGGAGCAACTGGCGGAAGTGGATGCCTTAGGCATGACGAATCCGGCTGCTTTGATGGAAGGACTGGAAAATAAAGGGCTCAGCAATAAAGTAGATGCGCTGATCCGGGGCAATTGGCAGATAAACACGAAGACGACAGGGAATGCCGAAGTGATGGTGACCTATAATTCTCTGACCGAGAAGCTCCACCAGCCGGCTGCGGGGATTGCCATGGACCGGTATATCGAACGTCAGAATGCCAAGCGTTCTTACAGCGAGTATTTAATGCGCTGGAGAGCATGGCTCGAACGCATCGGGAAAATCTCCGAAGAGCTGAGCTATGACGCTTCTGCCGGATTGTCGATGGATACGTATAAAGAAAAAATGATCTACGGACGTACGGTCAATGCCGCCAGCGACGAAATGGAATCCCTGGAAAAGGGAAAATTTGTGGATTCCGTTACCAATACCCGTTATGATCACAATATGATGAACATCTATTTGACCGGAGGCTTGAACTGGCGCGACCGGTTGAGACTGGGTGCCAGCTTTAATCTTGAACGTTCATCCAATTTCGGTCCCGACGGAGCCTGGAATTTATATGCCGGAGCGGAACTGCGCTGGACAGCTTTACGGACGGCTTCCGAAAGCCTGGAATTGTTCGGACAATACGGACGTACTGGGAACAATGACGTACGTGGCGGATATTATGCCCGCTTGTATAAATCGACGGCCTATTACACCTATGGGGGCGTTTATCTCGGGAATGTGAAGAATGATGATTTGAGGCCTGAATATACCCACAATTACGATGCAGGGGTAAATGTCGGCCTGTTTAAGAATTTGGTCGAGTTGAGTGCTTCCTATTATTACCGGAAAACGGTGGGACTGATTACCCAGAAATCCCTGCCGATAGAAATCGGGCTTGATCCGCAGTATGAAAACAACGGAGATGTGGTCAATCAAGGAGTCGAACTTTCCCTGACCGTAAATCCTGTCCGTAACAGCAAATTGAACTGGAGTATTTTTGCTACGATCTCTACTTTGAAGAATAAAGTGGAAAGCCTGAAAAACGGAGAAATTGTGAAAACCCTGGATCAATTTACTTCTGTGGTCCGCGAAGGGGAAGAATTGGGGGCATTCTACGGTTATAAAGTGAAAGGTATTTATAATTCGGCCGACGAAATAGATGTGTTGAAATCGGATGGTACGTCCTATCAGCCGGGAGACTACCGGATGGAAAATATCAATGGGGACGAACGGATCAATGCTTTGGACCGTCAGGTGATCGGTTCTCCTCTGCCTGATTTCTACGGAGGCTTCGGGACGAACCTCAACTGGAAAGGGTTGTCGTTTGCCGCTTTGTTTACCTATAGCTATGGCAATGACGTGTACAATCTTTTCCGTCAGCGTATGAGCATGATGACGGACTATAGCAATCAGAGCAAAGATGTGCTGAATCGCTGGATTTCTGCCGAAAAGCCGGGCGATGGCTGGCTGCCGCGTGCCGCTTACGGCGATCCGTCCAATAATTTCGCTACTTCCGACCGCTGGGTGGAAGATGGAAGCTATCTGCGGCTGAAAAGCATAGCCGTGCAATACGACATTCCGATGAAGAGCCGTGCAGGCTTCATCAAAGGAGTGAAAGTATCGGTGAACTGCAATAATTTATGGACGCTTTCCGGATATAGCGGTTTTGATCCCGAAGTATTTTCCGGTGTGGATGCTATGCTAAGAGGCGTGGATTTCGGGGCGACCCCGACTCCCCGTTCCTATATATTCGGTTTGAACGTATCATTTTAATCTGTTGGACTATGAGGATAATGAGAGATATAAAATGGAAATTACCGGTGATTGCAGGTTGTTTTTTATTGGCGGCTTGTGGTGATTTCTTTGACGTAGACCCGGAAAACGGGGCTTCGCCTGACGACTTTTACAGCAATAACAGCGAGTTGAATTCGGTGGCCGAGGGGAGGTATGCCACGCTGGCTCCGGATGTACATAAGTTCTTCCTTTGGGGATCTGCCCGGGCAGACCTGGTGACGGAAGGAGAAACCAAGGATGCCTATGTCAGTGAATTTTTGAATAATACCGTGTCGGCGGTGAATCCTTATACGGACTATGGCTTTCTGTATAAAGCCATTGCCCGTTGCAATCACCAATTGAAAAACTTGCCGAGGATGAAGCCCAATGGCGATAAAGTGACGGTGACCAACATGAAGCCTTTCTATGGCGAAGCTTATTTCCTGAGAGCCTGGTGTTATTTCCAGTTGGTGCGCACCTTCGGCGAGGTGCCGCTGGTACTCGAAGAAGTGGCCGACGAGGTGACCTATATCAATGAAGCGGGAGAGGAAGTGAAGATGAATACCATCACCATGAGCGATGAGGAACTCCGGGCTGTGGTGTTGCAACCGGCTAAAAAACAGGAAATCTGGAAAGCGATCATGAACGATCTGGCAAAAGCCAGAGAACTGCTCACCGGGACTACTTACAATATGGGAATCAATGTGGATGATGTTTGGAAATAGATCAGGGCAAAACGTTTGTCAGCTTATACCTTGTCGGCAGAAGTGGCTTTGTGGAACGGCTTGTACGATCAGGCCGCAGCTTTGGGTGAATATGTGGTCCTGCAAAATCAACTGGGAACCTCTTCGACCTGGAAATCGCAGTATAATACCACGGATGCGGCTTCGGCTATTCAGTACAATTCTTTCGGATTCATGTATGTTTTTGAGCAGGGATTCCGTACTAACCGCCTGCAGGAATTTACTTCGCCGGTGGAAGCGGACGGTGGAAGATATCTGGTGAAACCCAAAATGACCATTTGTGATCAACTCTTCAACGAGTCGCTGGACGTTCGTTCAAAAGTCAGCTATAAGCGGGTCAACCGCAAGGAGGTGATCTGGAAATACATCGGATTGGATGAAGATGGCAAAGCCATGCGCGATCCTTATGAAAGTGTGGCCAATTGGTATGCCCTGAAGCATGCGGATGCCTATCTCATCAAAGGCATTGCCGAGAATGAAAGGGGAAATGCCGGCGGGGCGTTCGAGATGCTGAACGATGTAAGAGTGGCCCGGGGATTGACGAAATTCACCAAGGATAATATTTCGCTGGATAAGGAAAATCTGCGGGAATTGCTGTTTATCGAAAAGGCCAGGGAAGAGGCTTTCGAAGGAAAGCGGTGGTATGACCTATTGCTTCGGGAGACGGTCCTGAAGGAGACGGGCATCATTGCACGCACCGTGTCGGCAAAATACGAGGATGCAAGTCAGAGAAATGAAGTGTACAATCGCCTGCTGAACGAAAGCAGCTGGTATTTGCCGATTGAACCCGAACGTTGGAAATAATAATTAAGAATCGATACTATGGGAAATAGGTTAAAACTTACAATTGCCATACTGGCGACATTGGGTTGGCTATTGTCAGGCTGTTATAAAGAAGAGCATTTCGATATGCCGGGATCGGCCGAGGTGGTGGATCACTCCAATGACTATACCGTGCCGGATCCTTTCGACGGATCGGGTGCCGTTTATCTGATCAAGGACGGAGTGCCTGATTATACAAAAATGTCGGTCATGGGCTTTACGGATTTTGCCGTAGGAATGCCTGCCGTGCCGGATTCTACCTCTTGGTATACCGGTGTGGACCGCTTAGGGGAAACTTTTTTCGGATGCCGTCAGCATAGAATCTACTATGCCCTGGAAAATTCGAACCATTTTGGAGGGAATCAGTTAAGTTATATGTACAATGCCCTCTTTTCCCGCCTATACCTGAAAAACGGAGCGGGAAAACAATGGAAGGTAAAAGCTCGTCTCGCCCTGGAGGTGTTTGGATGCAACGCATTGAGCAGATTTGCCTTTGAGGGAGCAGGAGAACTGAGTACTCAAACCAATCTGGGATTCGACTGGACTTCAGGAACGATATCCTGTATGTATTTTTACCGGAATAGTTCGATATTATGGAACCTGGACGGGTCGGCCAATTATATCACTATGGCGGATTATATGTCACCGGGTGAACCTTTTGAAGTGGAAATCTGCAACATCGATAATTTTATTTATGTGAGGACCGGAGATAAGGTTTTATGGGCGATTACGGCCGAGAATGTACCGGATCATGTTTTCCCGTTGATTTTCTATCCCTGGAAGGGCGCCGTGCGTTTTTACGATCTGAGTATAGAAGGGGATTATGTCATTCAGGAAACGGCTGCCGTGCAGCATGAGAACAATTATGTCAACATTCAGGCTCCGGCCCTGGCTACTGCCGGCAATGATCTTCTTTTGTTTGCAGAAGGGCGTCACGAAGTGATGGCTCAGACGGATGCCATGAATGCCGTTCGCTCGAATGCAACGGACATCATCGTGAAGCGTTCTTCGGATGCCGGAAAAACCTGGGGCAATTGGACCGTATTGAAAGGGGGCGACGGCGGTGTTTACATGCGTCCGGAAGTTGTCGATGCCGGAGATAAGCTGTATCTGTTTTATACCGTAGACGTTCGGGGAAATCAGTCCGGGGATTACCGCATAGAATATCTGGTGTCTGCCGACGGAGGACGGAACTGGGCTCCCGGCGGGGAGATCGAGGCTGCAGTGGACGGATATGTGGTCTCCACTTTATCGGGACATGGCCTGAAAACTGCTGACGGAGAGTTGGTATTACCCTTACAGTGCCGTTTCGGAAAACGAGGGACGGTGGCTGCCCTTTATTCCAGGGATAATGGCGATAGCTGGCAACTCGGGAATACCATATCTGGCTTGCGGAATAACCTGGCAAATTTTGTCGAAACGGATGGGAAATTAGTGGCTTATATCAGTCATTCGTCCGCAGCGGCTTCCCGTTTGATGTCGGAGAGCACTGACGGAGGCGAAACCTGGAGCGAACCGGTTGAATCGGCCATTCCTACGGGAACCGGTGGTTTTCAGACCGGAGGGGCTACGGTGACGGGCAATGACGGGACTATTTACCATTTTACCGCGACTAACGCCGAGAAAACAACTGCCTTCAATGGAAGTTCTCTGAGTGATCATCCTAGTTTGCTCAATTCGATGAAAAGATTGTATATCTATCGTCCCCAAATGGAGCTGATCGGCAGTGGACTGACGATGACCGTATCCCGGGATGGAGGACAAAGCTGGAGTGATGCCCGCGATCTGGCGAATATTGTCTCTTACCAGGGGTATATTTTCCCGACAGGAGCGATGGATGCCGTTGTTTCCGGCAATTCGGTGATCCTCGTCACCGAAGGAGGTGTGGCTGTTCCCTACGAGGGACTGCTGATCTACCGGGAGTCTGCGAATTAATGTAATCATGAAAACGGAAATATATGAATAAGTTTATCGGATTTTTGTTATGCTGTTTGTTTTTGGGCGTGAACTGGGCGTGTGACGACGATGAGGAGGTGAAGAATGACGGTCAGGTTACGGTTTCCTTGGGCAGCAAAGAGTTTAAAACTCTGGAAAATATTACTCCTTTGCGGATACCCGTGGCATTGTCGGCCGCTGCTCCGCAGCCGGTAAGTGTTACCGGTTATATTAAATCGGAGAATAATGCAAAGGAGGGTGTGGACTATACCTTTGTATCCAAACAGCTTGTCATCCCGCAGGGAAAAAGCAGCGGATTCTTCGAGGTAGAGATAAAAGATTATCCGGAATATATGCCCGACCGCACGTTCGAGTTCGAAATCGTCGGGGTGGAAGGGGCGAAATTGTCCGAACTGGATGTTTGCCGGGTGATCATTATGAGCAATGAAGGACTCCCGGTACTCGGCTTTGCCAACACCTTGGCCACTATCGGCGAGGAAATGCAACAACTGGAAATCGAGGTGAAAACCGACCGCATCTGGGAGGAAGCCGTTCCTTTCCGCGTGAAAATATTGCCGGACAAAAGCGATGCCGTTTACGGCGAGCACTACCGCCTGGATACCGCTCAGGTATATGCCATCGCTGCCGGGGATACTTCAATTGTGATCCCGGTAGAGATTATCGACAACATTGAAATCAATGATGCTCATTCTTTTGAGATAGAGATTTACGACAATCGGAACTCTGTGTTGTCGGAAGTCTACCGGAATATGAAGGTCACCATCCTGGATGACGAAGAACCGGTATATGTATGCTTCGATAAAACCAGTTTCGGAGCTGTGGAAAGCGAAGGACCGGTATGGATCCCCGTCAGGCTGAAAGGAACCCCCCGGGTGCCGGTAAAAGTGGTACTTGAAGCTAGGGGAGGAACCGCCGTGGAAGGTGTGGATTATGAATTTCCACAGAAAGAATTGACTTTCGCTGTCGGAAATAAGCTGGATAGTGTCCGGATCGATTTTATCGATAACGACGTCAATGACCTCGACCGTAACCTGCAAATCGGTTTTGCTTCCGTGGAAGGGGCTATGCTTGCCAGTTCGGATACGCTGGCCCATGTATCCATCATGAATGATGATTTCAATTTCCAGCAATTGTATGAGGACTTGATGGGACAATGGACGCTGACTACCACAGAGAAGACGTTTACCGTGCAAATTTCCGGTGGAGATACCCCGGCAGAGGAAGATGCAAATTACTTAAAGAGGTTGATTATTAAAGTGGAAGGGCTTGGGAATTCAGGTTTCCCAGCTAGCATAGCCATTGATTATGATGTGGAAACCGGAAAAATGACAGTGCCGATGCGTCAGGCCGTTATGGTAGATATTTCTCCTACACATTGGGCCAGTCAGCCTTACGGACATCATGCAGATAATGTGATGTTTTTGTATGGCGGTGGTGCATATCTGGAGACAGAAAAAGTAGAATTGGAATGGAATAAAGCATATACAGAATGTTCCTGGAATATTGGAGGAAATGCTATCTGGGGAGCTTTGTGTCCCACTGGAACTCTGGATTATGGGTCATGGAATATATATGACTTTATCATGACGAATGTGGTGATGACCCGGAATGATTAATAAATATTGAAGTGATATGAAAAATTATATTTTATTTATACTCCTTTGCTTCTTTTTCTCTGCCTGTCAGGAGAAAGAAGAGGTAATGCCGCAAACGGGAGGAGAACAGCCGGGCTCGGCACCGGAGATGCCTGTTTTGAAAGGCCAGCTTCGGATCAAGCTGAAGGCGGGCATGCAAGAAAAGTTGAACGTGGTGAAGACCCGGAGCGGGATTTCTTCCGGAATTACCGCCCTGGATCTGGCCAACGTTGATTTAAGTGTTTACCGGATGGAAAGGGTATTCCCACCGGCAGGCAAATTTGAAGAACGGCATAAAGCGGCCGGCCTGGATTTGTGGTACGATATCTATTAAGATGAGAAAATACCTACCCGGAGTGCTGTAGACGTTATCGAAGAAATGCCGGAGATTGAATATGTAGAAGAGATCCGGGAGGCCCGTTTATGCGACTACCAGGTGGTGGAAGAACCTTTGGAACCGGTGCGTTCCATGTTGAGGCGGGCACGCGCCACTGCCGATGAAGAAGAAACTTTGCCTTTTAACGATCCCCGTCTGAAAGAGATGTGGCATTATCATAATGCAGGCGAAAGCGTGAATGGATTGTCGGGAGCGTTGGAGGGAGCGGATATCGGTGTGTATGAGGCCTGGAAAATCGAA